>JABIWM010000068.1 GCA_018701255.1 Alphaproteobacteria bacterium
AACCCCGGTGCCATGACCGGTTTAAAAACCCCCGGTAGCCGTGTCTGGTGTTCCCTGTCTGATAACCCCAAACGGAAATTACCATATACGCTAGAATTGATTGAGGCGGATCAAACGCTGGTGGGCATTAACACGAACCGGCCTAATGCTATCGCGCATGAAGCATTGGCGCATGGTGTGATACCGGATTTTCAATCCTATCAAACCGTTCAGCGGGAATATACATGGAAAAAAGGCACCCGTTTTGATTTCCGGCTTGATGATGCCACTGATAATAGTCCGGCCATGTTACTGGAAATCAAAAATGTTCATTTGCGCCGGTCTGAAGCGGATGAACCCGATACGGTTGCTTTTCCTGATTCGGTTACGGCACGCGGCACCAAGCATTTGCAAGAGCTTATCGCCGCAAAAAAAGAAGGCTGGCGCGCGGCGTTATTATTTGTTGTACAAAGAGCAGATAGCAACCGTATGGTCATAGCCGATGACATTGATCCGGTTTATGCAGAAACCTTGAGAACAGCTTATGATAGTGGCGTAGAAATTATGGCATGGCGTTGCAATATCACATTAGACGCTTTAACATTAACCGACAAAATCAATATGGTGATACCTGAATAATGCGATTTGAACCTATCCCCCGCCATGATCAGCTTGGCTTTCTGAAAATGCGTAAAGCAGGCAAGCTTGCGGCTGAAACTCTGGATTACATAACGCCATTTGTTAAGGCTGGCGTGACAACGCTGGAACTGGATACTCTATGCCATCAATTCATTAATGATCATGGGGCAACACCGGCACCGCTGGGCTATAAAGGCTATCCCAAGGCTACCTGCATTTCTGTTAATCATGTGGTCTGTCATGGCATCCCATCCGATAAACGGCTGATTGATGGTGATATTCTGAATATTGATATCACGGTGATTCTGGATGGCTGGTATGGTGACACGTCACGCATGTTCTGGGTTGGTGATGTCAGCGTTAAGGCCAAACGGCTTACCGATATTACCTATCAATCCATGATGCGCGGAATTAATGTGGTTAAACCGGGGGCAACGCTTGGTGATGTTGGGCATGCTATACAAAACTGTGCCGAAGCCGCGCGGTTTTCTGTGGTGCGCGATTTCACCGGTCATGGTATTGGCCAGCAATTCCATATTGCCCCGACTGTTCTGCATTACGGTAATCCGGGCGAAGGCACTGTCCTCGAAGAAGGCATGATATTTACCATTGAACCCATGATAAATACCGGAACATGGCAGGTAAAAATCCTGCCCGATGGCTGGACAGCGGTAACACGCGACCGTGGATTATCCGCCCAGTTCGAACATACGGTTGGCGTTACTGCCGATGGGGTTGAGATATTTACCTTATCACCAATGGAATATATCCAGCCGCCATATGCCACATAAAATATGCTTTTGCCATTTGTTAAACCCGATATTTTTATCCTGTCAGTATGTGTTTTGTAACGGCTAAATAGATGTAGAGCCCACCACATATCAAGGCCAGTTTGTGGAAAATAAAAATAAGAAACCCCTTGCGCCCGATCATGCCAAGCACCGGGAGCGAATGAAAACCCGTATTCTGAATTATGGCACAGACACGCTTGCCGATTATGAATTGCTGGAATCGCTGTTGTTTTACTGTATCCCACGGCGCGATACAAAACCGATAGCCAGAGCATTATTAGCCAAGTTTAAAACCTTTAATGCCATCTGTCTGGCATCGCCGCAGGAATTATCAGAAATTGACCATATCGGCGATCATAGCGCTGTCTTGTTCCAGATTATTCAGACAATAGCGCTCAGGCTTGGTGAAGAAAAAATCATAGACAAAACAACATTCAAATCATGGCAGGATGTCATTAGCTATTGCCGCACCCGCATCGGTTTTATTGAAAAAGAATCCTTTCTGGTGATTTTTGTTGATAGCAAAAACAGCATTATCGCCGCCGATGAGCTGGCTAGCGGAACCGTTGATAAAGTGGCGGTTTATCCGCGTGAGATTGTTCGCAATGCGTTAAAATATCATGCAACGGCTATCATTCTGGTGCATAATCACCCATCCGGAAGCACCGAGCCATCACAGCAGGATATCGCCATGACCAAACATATTCATCAGGCTATCAAATCCATTGATGCACGCCTGCATGATCATCTGATCATTAGCAGCGAAGGGCATTTCAGTTTCAAGAACGCCGGATTAATTTAAGACAGCAGATATCACATGTGGTGACTGGACAAGTTATAGCTGGCTGACTAACATGCAGCCGATCATAGCCGTCTTTAACAATAGGATATATTTACCATGATACCGCGCTATTCGCGACCCGAAATGACCGAAATCTGGACAGATGAAAGCCGCTTTCAAATCTGGTTTGAAATCGAAGCTCATGCCTGTGACGCGCAAGCCGAACTTGGCGTTATCCCGAAAGAAGATGCTAAAACCATCTGGGAAAAAGGCCAGTTTGACGTTGCCCGCATTCATGAAATCGAAGCAGAAACAAAACATGATGTAATCGCCTTTCTTACCAATCTGGCAGAATATGTCGGAACACCGGCACGGTTTATTCATCAGGGCATGACATCGTCTGATGTGCTGGACACAACCCTGGCGGTTCAGCTTAGCCGCGCCAGTGATCTGATCATTGCCGGTATTAGCCGGGTGATGGATGCGCTCAAAACACGCGCTATCGAACACCGCTACACCCCGACCATGGGGCGCAGTCACGGGATACATGCCGAACCGGTTACTTTCGGGTTAAAACTGGCCGGCCATTATGCGGCGTTTGAACGGGCATTGTCGCGCATGGAACAAGCAAAAACCGATATTGCCACCTGTAAGATATCCGGTGCAGTGGGAACATTCGCCCATATTGATCCATTTGTGGAACGCCATGTTGCAGAAAAAATGCATCTGACTCCTGAACCACATTCCACGCAGGTTATCCCGCGTGACCGCCATGCCATGTTCTTTGCAACAATGGGAGTGGTCGCCGCATCTATCGAAAATCTGGCTACTGAGATCAGGCATTTGCAACGGACAGAAGTCCGCGAAGCCGAAGAATATTTTTCCCCCGGCCAGAAAGGTTCATCAGCCATGCCGCATAAACGCAATCCGGTTTTAACAGAAAATCTGACCGGATTAGCGCGGATTGTTCGCGGAGCGGTGACACCGGCGCTTGAAAATGTGACGCTCTGGCATGAACGTGATATTTCCCATTCTTCGGTGGAACGGGTACATGCACCCGATGCCACGGTAGCGCTTGATTTTGCCTTACACCGTATGGCTTCTGTTATTGAAAAGCTGCTTGTCTATCCGGATGCCATGCAAAAGAATCTGGATCAGCTAGGCGGGCTTGTTCATTCCCAACAGGTTTTACTCGCTCTTACCCAACATGGGGTCAGCCGTGAAGATTCCTATCTTCTGGTGCAACGCAACGCCATGCGCGTCTGGCACGAAGGCGGGCATTTGCGGGATTATCTGTTGAGTGATGATACGGTGATGGAAAACATCTCAACAGATGAGCTCAACGCGCTTTTTGATATTAATCACCATTTCAAAAATATCGATTATATTTTCGAGCGTATTTTCGGGCAAATATAATGCCAAAAATAACACAAAAAATATGTGGCAATGATTGCTAAAAGGGATGAGTGTTGATAGAATAAAATTTCAATCATTAAGATGATAAGCCAGAACATGGATCACCCTGAAAAACTGTATGAAGGAAAAGCGAAAGCCATTTTCGCCACCGATACGCCTGATGAGCTGATCCAGTATTTTAAGGATGATGCGACCGCCTATAATGCCCAGAAACACGACATTATTTCCGGCAAAGGCAAGCTGAATAACGCGATCTCACATCATATCATGTCCAAGCTTGGGGAATCCGGCATTCATCACCATCTGATCAGACAGATCAACGACCGTGAACAATTAATCCGTAAATGCGAAATTATTCCGGTTGAGGTTGTTGTCCGCAATATCGCGGCCGGATCAATGGTCGGGCGGCTGGCTGGCGCGCATATCCCTATCAATCAGGGTACATGCCTGAAAACCCCGATGGTTGAATATTATCTCAAAGAAGACGCGCTGAACGATCCGATTATCACGGCGGAACATATCACCGGTTTTGATCTGGCCAGCGAAGATGAATTAACCCATATCCGGCTCACCGCGCTGGCCATTAACCGGCTGTTGATGGATATGTTTGCCGATATTGGGATCATTCTGGTTGATTTCAAACTGGAATTTGGCCGCCCTGCCAAACCTGTTGCGGGGGAGCCGGCCATTATCCTAGCGGATGAGATTAGCCCAGATAACTGCCGTCTATGGGATAAAGCCACCGGCGACATTAAAGACAAAGACCGTTTCCGCAAGGATTTAGGCGGATTGGTTGAGGCCTATCAGGATATAGCCACCCGTTTCGGGCTAACCGTATCATTGCCATAAAGAGAGGATTATCATGCTAAGGGTTACTATCACGATCAGCTTGAAAGAAGGGGTGCTTGATCCCGAAGGTCAGGCCATCGCACACTCACTTGGCAATCTGGGTTATCATGAAGCAAGCGATATCCGGACTGGCCGGATCATCAGCTTTACCATGGATGAAAGCAATCACGCCCGCGCCAATCAGAAAGTCGCGAAAATGTGTGAAACCCTGTTAGTAAATACCGTTATTGAAAATTACGATATTGCTATCGAAGATCAGGCCGAGGACAAGTAGATACAGTGACAAATGTAGCGGTTATCAGCTTTCCCGGATCAAATTGTGACAGGGATATCATCACAGCGGTAAATCATATTACCGGCACTCAGCCCACCCAGTACTGGCATAAAGAAACCAGCATGGAAAAACATGATCTGGTTATCCTGCCCGGCGGGTTTTCGTTTGGTGACTATTTGCGATGCGGGGCGATTGCCGCCCGTTCACCGATCATGGATGAGGTGATGGAACATGTCTGGCGCGGGGGGTTTGTCCTTGGTATTTGCAATGGTTTTCAAATTCTGACCGAGGCTGGCATTCTGCCGGGCACATTGATGCGCAACAAACAGCTTCAATTTGTCTGCCGTGATGTGACGCTTTCGCTCCATCACACGCAAAGCAATGCCATTCTGGGTCAATGTGATGATAACCGACAGCTGGTCATTCCGGTCGCGCATAACGAAGGCAATTATTTTGCTGATCCGGATACATTGAAAAAAATCACCGATAAAGAACAAATTGCGCTGACTTATACAAATACTGGTGCCGCTAATTACAACCCGAACGGTGCTATTAATGATATCGCAGGCGTAACATCCGATAATGGCCGCGTGCTTGGCATGATGCCGCATCCCGAAAGAAAAGCCGAAGCCATTCATGGCGGGCTGGATGGTCATTATCTCCTGACGTCTATTATTGAGGCCGCATCATGAGCATGGAAGCCGAACATACAACCCCGGATCAAGCCCGTGACATGGGATTAA
The DNA here is from genome assembly GCA_018701255.1 of Alphaproteobacteria bacterium. Lineage (GTDB taxonomy): Bacteria > Pseudomonadota > Alphaproteobacteria > Puniceispirillales > UBA1172 > UBA12202. The sequence goes on from JABIWM010000068.1 coordinate 5,473, forward strand.
GCGCAGATGAGTTTGACCGTATCTGCACACGGTTGGGGCGTATTCCCAATCTGACCGAGCTTGGCATTTTTTCGGCCATGTGGTCGGAACATTGTTCTTACAAATCCTCACGCCGCTGGTTGAAAACCTTGCCTACTACTGGTGATCAGGTGATCCACGGGCCGGGCGAAAACGCCGGCGTTGTTGATATTGGTGATGGCATGGCGGCGGTATTCAAAATTGAGAGCCATAATCACCCATCTTTCATTGAACCCTATCAAGGGGCGGCAACCGGTGTTGGCGGTATTCTGCGTGATGTGTTCACAATGGGCGCGCGGCCGGTGGCTTTGCTGAATGCGCTGCGTTTTGGCGAGGCTGATCATCCGCTAACACGGCATCTGGTCAGCGGTGTTGTCAGCGGTGTTGGCGGTTATGGCAATTGTATCGGCATTCCGACTATTGGCGGCGAAACACATTTTGATGCCAGCTATAATCAGAAT
>JABIWM010000069.1 GCA_018701255.1 Alphaproteobacteria bacterium
ATGGATAAGCTCCATTTCCAATATCAGTTAATTATAATATACTTTATTTTAATAAAAGTAACACTGCAACTTTTGCACCAATATTTTAGCAGGGCTTTAAAAAGTGGTATTAAACTTGCACAGCTCTAGATGATTTGAACGACAAACACGGTTTATTATTATGGATATTGCATCATTAATTGGATTTTTAGGCGCTGTTGGCATGATCATGATGGCTATGATGTCGGGTGGTGGTCTTGGCGCTTTCATCGACACTCCCTCGATCCTGATTGTGTTTGGCGGAACATTCTTTGCGGTTATGTACACCGCCCCGCTTGGTACTTTTCTCGGCAGTTTCGGAGTCATGGCAAAAGCGTTTTTACCACCAATTAAAAAGCATGATGAGCTGGTTACACGCATGATTGAGCTTGCCGGCATTGCCAGAAAAGACGGCATGATGGCGCTTGAAGGGCAGGATGTTCCGGATAAGTTTTTCTCAAAAGGATTGCAGATGCTGGTGGATGGTGCGGATGAATCAAAGCTGACGGCACAGCTCACACAGGAAATCAAGGCGATGAAATCCCGCCATGAAGCCAATCAGAACGTGATTAAAGCATGGATTGATCTGTCACCAGCCATGGGAATGATTGGCACGCTGGTCGGATTGGTGCTGATGCTTGGTAACATGGCTGATCCGAAAGCGATTGGCCCAGCGATGGCGGTGGCCTTGCTGACGACGCTTTATGGTGCGTTTATTGCTAATATCATGTTTGCTCCGATGTTGACAAAACTAGAAGGGTTTACATCGCATGAAGCGGTTTATCGTGAAATGGTTGTGATGGGTTTGAAAAATATTGCTCGCGGGGAATCCCCACGAAATATTCAGGATCAAATGGTATCTAATCTGCCACCTAAGGTGCAGGCAGCCCTAGAAGCCGCCGGATAAATATTATTATCCGGATCAAGAATTAGAGAAAGGATCGCGTTATGGCAACAGAAGCCGATGCAGCGCCTGAAGAAGAACAGGAAGAAGAAGAAGAATGTCCCAAATGCCCCCCCGTGGGTGCACCGGCATGGATGGCAACATTCGCCGATATGGCTACGCTTCTTATGGCGTTCTTCGTTCTGATTCTGTCTTTTGCTGAATTTAACGTTCCTAAGTTTAAACAGATTTCAGGGTCGCTGAAAAATGCTTTTGGTGTTCAGCGTGTGATCCCAATTGTTGAACAGCCGAAAGGCACAACCGTATTATCGCTGGAATTCAGCCCTTCCCCGGCGCCATCCTTATCGCAGGATATGACCCAGCAAACGACTGACATTACAAAACCTGATCTGGAAGTCCAGACCAAAACCAATGAAGGTGAGGGCGAGGACGGTAGCGCTGATGATATTCTCAAAGCATTGGAAGCGGCGATAGCGCGCGGTGATATTGAGGTCGAAACGCTAGGTGATAATGTTGTGGTTAATTTTACGGCAAGCAATTCATCTGAACAGAATATGCCGCAATTATTGCGAGAAACCCTTGATGCACTTGAAAAAGCCAAAGAATCTGCCGGTCAATCCAATCAGGAAGTCCTGTTCGGTGGTCTGGAAGAAAAGCTGGAAAAACTGCTGGCCGCATCAGAAGCCGCCGAGCAACAGCAAAGCCAAACAGCCGAAGCCGCCAGTGCGGCTAGTGCTGAGGCAGCTGAATCCAGCCGAAAGGCAGAAATCGCCGAAGATGCACTGAAAGTTATGTTACGGCAGGAAATTGGTCAGGGGCTGGTAGATGTCCAGCGTGAAGAAGATAAGGTCATCATTACTGTGGGATCAGGTGGTGCATTTGCATCTGGTTCGGCACAATTAACCGCTGATGCTGTTGAGATTATGAACAAGATTGCGAGTTCCAGTTCTGAAAGCAAGGGCATGATCAAGGTATCCGGTCATACGGATAATGTCCCGCTGATCTTTGGTTCTGCTTTTCGTGACAACTGGGATTTGGCGGCGGCGCGGTCGGCCAGTGTGGTGCAGGCATTGCAGAATACAGGCGTGATCAATGGCCAGAGATTAGAAGCCATCAGTTATGGCGAAGAAAAGCCACTTGACAGCAATGACAGCGAAGAAGGTCGCCAAAAGAACCGCCGTATCGAGATTGAGATCAACTACTAATTAGTGCCTTCGCTGGTAGAATAGCATAGGATAGCATCTTATATCCTTACCCCCGTCCATATCCATAGCCTTTAAACAAAGAGGCTATGGTTGTTTCTTTTGATGAAATGAGAATATAGTCATGCACATGTACATGCAGATGATGAGGCTATGGTAACATAACATATGCCTTCATTCCACTGGTTGTGTTGGTGGTCATTGCGTCGGCATAGCATCATTTAATGGTAATAAAGTAAAGATAAACAAATAATAATATAATAAAGTTAAACCGCTTATTCAGGTGCCGGGGACGGCTGAACGCTTCTTTTTCTTTTTCGGTTTTTCATCAACGACAGGTTCACCAACCAGCGAGTTTTTGAAACGTGCTTTCGGGTCCATTTTCCGGCAAGCCACTTGCACTTCTTTAATATCACTGGCGGCAATGACTAGCCACATCTGATATTGTTTATAGACAATAAAGCTACGCAACATCATCAGTGACGCGCGTTTGAAATACACACAAAGCACGATATAGCTAATCACAAACAATACCCAGTGCACGGCAAAAGTAATGGCATAAATAAGTGAAATGGCCAGCAGGGGTTCAAATAACCGGTGCTGGACTAGCCATAGCGGTGGCATATAAGTCGCCATAGGATCTGGCGTGGTGTCAATAATCTCACACCGGCGATAGAGATCGCGTAAGACCTCAAACACAATCAGGTTCTTTTTTTGTGGAATGGTATAATCGCGAATATCTGCTTCTATCTTTTCCACAATTTCAGAATTAATAAATTCATATGTTGCACCAAGAGGGCCATAACCAACTATATTCAAAATCAGACCATCACGCCATATGGTCAGAAGAACGCCTTCTTCTTCGTCACACTCTTCGAGCAATTCCTGAAAATCGGTAATGCCACTTCTAAATGGCTGGCTATCATAGCCAAAAATCACGTCACCGGGTTGCAAGCGCATCGACCGGGCACGCGATATGGTGCTGATTTCTTTAATACAGATTAAATTAGACAGGGCAGCTGCATCTCTGGACTGCCCATCTGAATAGTTGTCATCTACCATCCATCACCCCACTTGTCAGTAAGATAACATAACTGTTAGGGATAGGTGATATTATTTTTATTGGCCGCAATCTGTTGCATAATCGCCTGATTTTGCGCCATCATCTGGCTGATTTTTTCCAGCAATTCGCCTTGTCGTGTATAGATAGCATTTAGCTGGCGACCATCATCCATATTAGACGACATCGCGGTAATGGCTTCCATGGTATTGGCCTCAATCTGATTCAGCTGGGACACCATGTTTTTGCTCTGGCCGCCTAGCTCTTTTGCCAGACCTTTGGACACAGCTTCGGTTAGGGTTTTGTTTGATGCATTAACTTTATCTGATGTTTCCTGCATTTTTGTGACAACGGCATCACGGGTCATGGTGATGCTTTCGTTCAGCCCCTGCAATTCTGTAATCAGCATTTGATTCTGGCTGACCAGTGCCTGCTGGGTTTCCATAGCTGCTTTCAGACTGGTTAAAGTGTTGTTCACTTCATTGACATTTTCCGCAAATACAACCAGAGCCTCACGGCTGGTAGATGTGATTGAGTTCAAATCGGACATCGTCCGGAAATATACCAGACCGGCAAAGATAGTTGCCACAACGGTCGTGATCATGGCGCTATAAAAGATAATAGATGTAGATCGGTGAATTTGCTTCACATTAGCCTCCAGCACCTTATTTTCGCGTTTAATCTTGCTATATTCGGCGGTCACATCAGTAGCCGCATCAGCTGCATCCAGCGCAATATTAACACTGTCCTGAATATCCTTGGGTCGCATACTCATTCTTATCTCCTCACGAGCGATGGCGCCATTTGGCGGCAAAATCCGATTTCTGCTTAAAATATGCACATTCCGTGCCAGTCACATTAAATACTGTACGCGATGGCAGCATCGGGCCTTTGAAAGCAAACACACGGCAACCATAGGGTTTGTTTTTATCATGGGTAATAAAATGATGCTGACAGCCATAACAATTTACCGTGGCTTTAGTCGGGGCATTGGCAGGGGCTTTAGTTGGGGCATCTGAACCTGTTCTAGCTTTTGTCATTTGTCTTTTTCCGGAGTGATGCTAATGCCGCTACCCATTGCGCTACCTGAAACCGGATCGACCCCAGAAAGCACATTAACGCGGCCAGACATGACAATAACGCGCGGGTATTATCCCCCTGATCCTGCCAGTCAGCAGCCGATACAACCAGATAGATAGCACAGCCAAAAAATGTCAGACTGCTGATCATTTCCCCTAAACTATGTTGTCTATGACGTGCCATAATATTTACTCCGTACACTGATTTCATATTATTTGCATATTATTATTTGCTTAACTAATCAACTGGCCAAACTCATCATACTGCATGTCATGCGGGATAGAAACATCTGGCTCAATCATATTTTCACCCCGATCAATGCGATAGATATATGCCAGCACCACCGCCACAGAATTATACAGTTTGTCACTGATTTCGGCACCAATATTTCCGGTGAAATATAATGCTCTGGCCAGCAACTCATTGCGGAACACGGTAATCTGATGTGAATTGGCTTTTTCTATAATGCGTTCGGCAATCACGCCTTTACCCATAGCCAGAATAACCGGTGCGCCGCCTTCTTCGGCAACATAACGCAACGCGACCGCAAAATGTGTTGGGTTAACAATAACCGCCGTAGCATCAGATACATTTTCCAGCGCGTCACGCTGGCGCGCGCTTTGCTGGGATTGTTCCATCTGCATGCGTCTGATCTTAGCTTTGACTTCGGGTGAACCTTCGGTTTCTTTCATTTCATCCTTGAGTTCTTTCATGGACATTCGCAGCTGTTTCATCAGGGTATGCCGTTGCCAGAAATAATCGATGGCGGCAATAATCATCAATACGATCAAAAGCATGCCAATCAATATCTGAAAGCCATAGAGCATAACCTCTAGTGCTTGATTCAGAGTGCTCTGGGATAGGGGCAGAACCTGCGGCATATAATAATAGATAACAATACCGGAAATGCTAAACAGCAGAATAACCTTGAGCAGGGATTTGCCTAATTCAACTAGCCCTTTTACCGAAAAAATCCGGCCTAGGCCTTTAATAGGGTTAATACGGTCGCCTTTGAATGACATGGCTTTTGCCGAAAAATTAATGCCGCCAACCGTTATTTGCGTCAGCAGAACAACAACAACGATAGGTACACCCATAAAAAAGGCGATCATGATTAACCCCCAGAAAGCCATTTCAAGCTTGATGAACCAGTTATTATCCAGCATTTCAGCATGATCAATCTGAAACAGTGATCCCCACGCATTGAGCATATCCCGCGCAAACATTGGAACAAGTGATATCAATAAAAGCCCGGCTGCCATACCGGTAAAGACAAACATCTCTTTGGATGTCAGTATCTGGCCGTCCTCACTTGCTTTATCAAGTTTTCGTTGGGAAGGCTCTTCGGTCTTTTCTTGGCTATCATTTTGCTCAGCCATATTACATTGCTCCGATCAGATCAAGCATATGCTGAATGGCATCATCGGTTAGATCAACCATGGCATATCCTAGAAAATCTGCTGAAAAATAAAGTATTAAAAATACCCCGATCAGTGAGATAGGAAACCCAAATGAAAATAGGTTTAGCTGTGGTGCAGACCTGGTGATAATACCGATTGAGGTATTGATGAATAAAAGGATCATAGTCACCGGTAACATGATCATTGCCGCCGCAAAGAACATGGCGCCAGCTGCCTCAATTCCTGATTGAACCATAACACTGGTATCAGGCTGATATCCAACAGGCATAATATAATAGGTTTCCAGTATAGAACGGATAGCAATCAGATGACCATCCAGTGAAACAAAAATAACCATCATAAACAGATATAGTATCTGACTCACTACTGGA
>JABIWM010000002.1 GCA_018701255.1 Alphaproteobacteria bacterium
AAAGAACATCATAAATAACCGTTCTTCTTCGCTACTATTAGTTTCTGCAATGAAGGCTTGCAGTTTTTTTTCTCGAGTTTTGGCGCTATCTTCACTGTCAAAAAATGCACTCATTTGCGGAAACTTTCATTACAATCTTCATGCTTAAAATCAGGTACTTAAAACTCGAAACTGGCATTAATTAGTACCCAAGAGAAGAGTTCTATACCCTACTACAGGGCATTTCAGGACCTAACTTTCAACGATATAAATAGTTTAACAAAACACTGCAAAAGGTACAAGGCGCAAGAACGGGCCCAATCTAGGCCCCACCGCTGAGCATTATTCAATCCTTATCAGCAAACACTTCCAGTAACTCAGATGTGGGGTTAAATGAGGGGTTCTAATTAAGTTTATCGACAATATGTAATAATAACAGTATGTTAGTTATAGTATTTGGAATCCACCCCATCCGCCATTTTCTCTTTTTTATATCCTTATATTATGCTTACTGTAATTAAGGTGATTAAAAACAGATTGCATCTGTACTTCATGATGTAATATCGCTTTTCGGGCGGTCAGCATCAATCATTTCCCCATGCACAACAAAATAAATCTGTTCGGCGATACTGGTACAGAAATCACCGATGCGTTCTATATTCTTGGCAATAAAGAGCGCATTTATGCCAGATGGGTTTGAGCCATTATCCACCATATCTTGATAGATATCTTTATAGACCTGGCTATGCAGGGTATCCAGTTCCTTATCTGCGTGCCAGACTTGCTTGGCTTTGTCTGCATCCCGGCGCGTTAGGGCATCCAGCACATCAACCAGCAATTCTCTGGCCATTTGCGCCATTTCATTTAACTTTGTCAGAACGGACAAATCACTGCCCTCATTGATCATCATGTTGCGGCGTTTTATGATGTTTTTGGAATAATCACCAATCCGCTCAAAAAATGATGCTATTTTCGGGGCAATAATAATATGCCGCAAATCATTGGCTTGCGGTGCTCTAATCGCAATAATTTCAACGGTTTTATTGTAAATATCGACCTCAATATTATCGATAAGCCGATCATTGGCAATTAAACTGTTAAGATCATTATCTTTCTGCCCTATCCCATCAATAACGGCAACAAATTGGCTTAAGGCCATATTTCCCATTTTACTAATGAGATAATCCAGCTTATCCAAATCGTTATCAAATGCGGTACTGATATGTCGCGTTGTCATTCTATACTCTCCTAGCCAATTTTGCCCGAAATATAGGCTTCTGTTTGCGGGTCTGCGGGGTTGGTAAAAATATCTTTTGTTGCGCCGTATTCAATCAGATGCCCAAGATGAAAATAAGCCGTATTCTGTGACACCCGTGCGGCCTGTTGCATGGAATGGGTGACGATAATAATCGTGTAGCGTTCCTGTAATTCATTAATCAGATTTTCAATAATCGTGGTTGCTATGGGATCAAGTGCAGAACATGGTTCATCCATTAACAGCACTTCAGGGCTGACCGCGATGGCGCGCGCAATACAGAGCCGTTGTTGCTGACCACCCGAAAGCCCGGTCGCGGGGTCATGCAACCGGTCATAGACTTCGTTCCATAAGCCTGATCTTTTTAGACTGTCTTCCACCACATCTGCGGTTTCTGACTTGCTGGATACAAGCCCGTGAATACGGGGGCCATACGCCACATTTTCAAAAATGGATTTAGGGAAAGGATTAGGTTTCTGAAACACCATACCTACCCGCGCGCGCAACAAAACAGGGTCGAGTTTTTGATCATTAATATTCTGATCACCCATCATAATCTGGCCTTCTACACGGCATGCGGGGATCACATCATTCATGCGGTTAAAACAGCGAAGAAATGTAGATTTGCCGCAACCTGATGGCCCGATAAAAGAAGTCACCTTATTTGATTCTATCGCCATACTAATATTATTTATGGCTTGTTTTTCGTCATAAAACACATTCAGATCATGCGTGGATAGTTTTGTTGGATTCGTCATGATGTTATTCCCTTCCCTACCAGCGTTTTTCAAACCGTTTACGCAAGAAAACAGCTAGTAAATTCATTGAAATCAGAAAAATCAGAAGCACCATAATCGCCAGTGAAGATCGCTCATAAAACGCTCTTTCAGCACTATCTGACCAGATGAATATCTGAACCGGCAATGCAGTAGCGGGATCAGTAACCGATGTGGGAACATCCACAATAAACGCGACCATACCTATCATGATCAGAGGCGCTGTTTCGCCCAATGCTTGCGCAATTCCGATGATTGTACCCGTCAGAATACCCGGTGCGGCCAATGGCAGAACATGATCAAGCGCTGCCTGCATCCGTGATGCGCCAACCCCTAATGCGGCATCCCGAATAGATGTAGGCACAGCTCGAATAGAGGCGCGTGTCGCAATAATAATAGTAGGTAAAGTCATTAACGCCAGCACCATACCGCCAACCAAAGGTGCTGAGCGCGGCATATTAAAAAAACCAAGGAATATGGCTAATCCAAGCAAACCAAAAACAATAGAAGGTACAGAGGCCAGATTATTAATATTCACTTCGATGAAATCTGTTAAGCGTCCCGGCGGGGCAAAATATTCCAGATAAATAGCCGCCATCACCGCTAAGGGAAGCGCAATGATAATGGTGATCATCAAAACCATAGCTGAACCGACAATAGCACCCAGAATACCCGCGCTTTCCGGCTCTCTTGAATCTGCATTTGTGAAAAAGGCCGTGTTGAAAACTTTACGCAGATCATTTTTTTGTTCCAGCTGATTAATCCAGACTAGCTGGCTATCCTTAATACGGCGCAATTTTTCTGGCAGAGTGGTTTTGATACGGCCTTTCAATAACATATCCACATCATCCGATGTCTTCACCCAGAATGAGGACTGATCAATTAGCGAAGGGTCTTTTTCAATGGCTTGGCGCAATTCGTATCCGGCATTTTCGGAAACCAGATCATTAAGCATTCGGCGATCAGACATGCCTTTAACATCAGGAAACCCCGCCCGAAATGATTTTTTCACTAACCCATTCCAGTTAAATGCTTGAGATTTCTGAATATCAATCGCACCATCCGCACCAAGTATCTCTGCCTTTGGAACATTTATATCAATACGAACTTCGGATTGAAGCAATGCTGTATATCCATTAGAAAAAATATTTGTCATCAGCACGACCAGAAAGCCAATTGCCAAAGTAATCGCGGCTAATCCTGCTAGTTTCAGCTGCTTTTCTTTTCTATGTCTCTTATTCAAGCTGACGGATATCAGATGAAGCCGTTCATCCGCCGACATATCTTTAATTGGATTACTAATAACGGCCTCCTGCACGCCGAGATACGGACAAGGCCACGACATTCAGCATCAGGGTGACAACAAATAATGTAATGCCAAGCGCAAAGGCCGATAGAGTTTTGAGAGAATCAAACTCCGTATCTCCAGTTAGCAACATCACAATTTGCACGGTTACCGTTGTGACACTGTCTAGGGGATTGGCTGTGAGCTGGGCGCTTACCCCTGCCGCCATCACCACAATCATAGTCTCACCAATCGCGCGGCTAATACCCAATAGAAATGCTCCGGTTAACCCCGGAAAAGCGGCTGGTAAAACCACTTTTGTGATCATTTCTCCGCGCGTGCTACCAATCCCAAGCGCACCATCGCGAAGCGACCGCGGCACCGCGGTAATCACATCATCAGAAAGCGATGAGATAAATGGAATAATCATGATACCCATGACACCACCTGCCGCCAACGCACTCTGGGCAGATATATCCATCCCTGCAAAAAAACCAAGATCACGGATAAAGGGCCCAACGGTTAAAGCCGCAAAAAATCCATATACTACGGTTGGCACACCTGCCAGCACCTCAAGAGTTGGTTTTACTATATTACGGGTGCGTTCACTGGCAAATTCTGCCATGTAAATTGCTGCAAAAAGCCCAATAGGAACGGCAACCAGCATGGCAATAAAGGCCACCAATAAAGTACCAGCCATCACTGGTAACATCCCGAATGATCCCTGAACCACCCCATCAATTTCGGATTGACCACCACTGCTGGAAAACGCCTTTAGGGGTGACCAATGCGTGCCGAAAAAGAAATCTATCATGCTGTATTGTGAAAAAAAGCGAATTGATTCAAACAGCAATGATGAAACAATGCCAATGGTAGTTAAGATAGCCACCGCCGCCGCAACAAAAAACAAGCGCCGTAAAAACCCTTCCCATTTTATGCGGGCTTTTTGTTCCGGTTTAATTTGCCGGATTGCAAACCCTGCCCCGGCAAAAGCAACCAGAAGGCTTATAACGAATTTAAGATCATTTGCATATGTTCGTAACTCAGCGTGAGCATCGGCAATCAATCGCATGGTATCATCTGGGGCTACGATTAAACCGGTGGAAATATTCTGTAATTGCGCCAGCCGCAACTGTAACATGGCGCTATTCATATCAGGATAGGCGTCCAGCAATAGAGATTGGCTAAGACGGGCAATCACTGGTTGAGTAAGTGCTGTCCACATTAAAAGAACAATTATTGCCGGTATAAACGTCCATGCGGCAGCATATATTCCGTAATAATGCCTAAGCGAATGTGGCCGCATGCCTTGCGACTGGCTAAGGCTTACAATGTAACTCTTACCAATAAAAAAAACGATTACTGCTGTTAGAAACAGAACCACCGTTAATGAAAAAACATTCGTAATTGTTGCAGGTACCATGAATTGCTATGTCCAAATGACATCAAGCACCATAACTAATGTCATGATGCCTGATGGTATTGATTAATTATCTGATATCTTGGCTATCTGGGAGGCTGTTTCCTCATCTGTTAGAGGAACAAGGCCGGCAGGGAACAGATAACCATCAAGACCCATTGCTTTTTCTGACACAAATTCCTCAATGAAATCTTTCATCCCCGGTATCACACCAATATGTGCGGATTTAATATAAAAGAATAACGGCCGCGCACCCGGATAATCGTATGAGGCAATGTTTTCAAAGTTCAATTCGACGCCGTTAACAACCGATGCCTGAACCTTATCTCTGTTTTGTTCAAGGAAGGAGTATCCAAAAACACCAAACATGCTTGGGTCGGCAACTAGTTTTTCAATGATAAGGCTATCGTTTTCACCCATTTCAATCACACGCCCATCTTCCCGCAATTCTTCGGATGCTTGTAAGCCAATCACTTCCAGACCGGGCTCTACAAAAAGCGCCCCAAGCGCATCTCTAGTGCCAGAAGTTGGCGGTGGCACCATGATGGAAATGGGCTTAGCTGGCAGATTAGCTTTGCTGCCGCCCATAGCGGTTACAAATTGATCAACTTCAGCCCAAGTGGTCAGGGCATTTGGTTGATATTCGGCATCTTTATTATTCGTCATTCCACCCGCTGGCAGTTCTGCGGCTAATGCTGTGGCAATATGGGAAACAGACAGATTCAAGGCCTCTGCTTCAAGAGAATTGGAAAATGCCAGACCATCATTACCAGCTATAATTTCAATGAACTCAACACCATTTGCCGCGCAATTATCGGCTTCTTTGGGTTTGATAGCGCGTGAGGCATTTGTGATATCTGGATACTGTACGCCAATACCACCACAAAAGAGCTTCATCCCACCACCAGTGCCGGTAGATTCAACAACTGGTGTTTTAAACCCGCTAGTCTGGCCAAATTTTTCAGCAACAATCGTGGCAAAGGGGTAAACGGTAGATGATCCAACAATAGAAATCTGATCACGGGCATGGGCTAACCCAGCAAGCGATGACGACAGTGCTAAACCAGCAATAAAGTATGAGAAGCGCATAATATAATCCTTTTCTCGATTAATGACTTGGTGAGAAAAGTTTTATCAATGCGCTATTACAGTTTTGTGACAATGAGAAAACATTTTTATGACATTTTTAACTTTGCGTGTGCAAAGTCGCTTAATCCGGCTCAGACAATGCATAGCCGCTTCCGCGAACAGTTCTGATCAGGTCTGGTTGATGCTTATCCTTGGCGTTCTTCTCCAGAGCTTTTCGCAACCGGCTCATATGAACATCTATGGTGCGATCTTCTATATAGATACCATGCCCCCAAACATGATCCAGCAACTGTGTCCGGCTGAATACCTGACCGGGGCGTTCCATAAGAAGCGCGAGAATACGAAACTCTTTTGGCCCCAGATCAACGCGATGACCGTCTCTTTCTACCAGTTTCTTAGCTGGATAGAGCCGAAGACTTCCATATTCTAGTATGTTTTGGGTCAGTGCTGGCCGCGAACGGCGAAGCACAGCATGTATTCTGGCGATTAATTCTTTCGGTGAAAACGGCTTGGTCATATAATCGTCGGCGCCAATATCCAGACCAAGGGTTTTATCACCTTCTTCCCCTCTGGCACTTAGCATTATCACAGGGATATCTTTTGTTTCTGCCATGCTCCGAAGTATTTTACATACCTCAATGCCTGACATAATGGGCATCATCCAGTCTACAACAATGATATCAGGCAATATATTTTCGGCCATATGCAAGGCTTGCTGGCCATCAGCGGCGCTTGTAACTTCAAAACCGGCTTGATGCAGATTATATGAAATGAGTTCAATCTGATTTGGTTCATCATCAGCGATAAGAATTTTGATAGTCATTAGCTTACTTCATACCTTATGCTTACTTACGACAATGAATTTCATAATTCTTTAATATTACAGTAATGTGACATTTATTAAATACATGACCTGATATTCGAAATTTAATCCGTTAAGTAAGGAAGGGTAACTTTAAAAATCGTTTCCTTGTTTAGCTGGCTACTAATCATCAACTGACCACGGTGCTTGTTGATAATGTGTTTGACGATGGCAAGACCCAGACCTGTCCCCCCCATTTGGCGAGAACGGCCTTTATCGACGCGATAAAACCGTTCGGTTAATCGCGGGATATGTTTTTCTTTAATCCCTTCACCCTGATTAATAACATTAATCACCAGCTGACCTTGCTCATTATCATGCATTTCAACATTTATGATGGATGAGGGGAAACTATATTTCAACGCGTTATCAAGCAGATTTTGAAAGACTTCCATGATTTCGTCATTTCCGCCTCTTATGACCGGCTCTGAGTTTTGTTGTGCTCTATGATCACGAAAACGAATATCATGACCAGTTTTCAAGGCACGGTTGGACATTGCATTGACCGTTGATTGCAACAAAGATTTAACGAATACCCTACCTTCTGGCACTAAATGTTCATCTACTTCGACTTTTGATAGTGACATCAAATCATCAATTAAACGCGACATTCGTTTTGCTTCTTCATCCATAATATTAAGAAAGCGTTCACGAACAGATAGTTCCATATCAGGTGAATTCTGAATTGTTTCAACAAACCCAATTAAACTGGTTAGAGGTGAGCGCAATTCATGGCTGACATTAGCAACAAAATCACGGCGCATTTTTTCAAGATTATGTTGAAGAGTCATATCCAGTAACAAAACAATCACTGTGTCTTCGCCCCAACTCATCATACGGGCTCTAATATGGCGATAATGATTTCTTGTCGGTGAAGTGGTGAACTCAATTGGTTTTTTTGAATGGATACAAGCGGCTAGCTCTTCTGCTAATCCAGAATAAACAATCTGTTGATTAAGATCAGTGCCAATCACCTGATCGCCAAGCAGTCTTATACTTGCCGCATTTGCATCCTTTATGATCAAATCATGACTAATTACAAGCAAAGCGTCCTCAACCAGAGAACCGAATGTTTTGATCAAATCCTTTTCATACATGTTTCATTGCTCATCTGATTATAAGGTGGGCTGCAATTTAGGATGTTAAAAACATGGCGTTGCAACTAAAGCCCTTTACCAATTGAGATGAAATCCTGCGAGAACTGTTGTGGGTCGGATGGCATTTCACCATCTAGCATTCTGGCTTGTTCAAACAACATTCTACTAACCGCTTTTTGTAAGTCTTCGGACAGATCGGGTATCTTTTTGATAAGATCATGATCCATATTGACCTCAAGCACCTTTTTTCCGCCTTCAAAATCAGGGTTTTGTGCTTTTAGAATACGCTCTAAATTGAAATCCAGCCCCCCTTCCCCTGCAACCAGACGAACAGGGCTGTCAACAAGAGATGTTGACGGATTGACGGCTTCTACGAGTTCACCAAGGCAATTTTTGATAAGTGAGGTGATTTTATTGGATTCCGCTGAAACAGGCTCATCTTTATTTGGCTCATCTGATAAATCAGAAAGATCATACTTATCACGCGATATTGATAAAAATGGCTTCTCTTTAAATGCCCCCATCTGTGATGTCCAAAAGGCATCAATGGGATCAGTCATCAACAGAACATCAATACCTTTGGCTTTAAATCCTTCCAGATGCGGGCTTGATTTCGCCTGTTTGATTGAATCAGCTGTTAGAATATAAATCTTTTCCTGCTTTTCAGCCATGTCCTCAATATAGTCATCAAGCGTGATCAGCTTATCATGCTTAAAAGAATACACGCGGGTGATTTCAGCAATGCTTTCCCTATTGTCCATATCTTCGTACAGACCTTCTTTTAAAACCTTACCAAACTGTCCCCAAAAATGGTCATATTCAACCATGTCTTTTTTAAGATTCTTTTTGAGTTCGGATAAAATCCGTTTGGTAATGGACTTGGATATCTTATGAATAGCAGGGCTATTTTGCACCATTTCCCTGCTAACATTCAAATCCAGACTTGTCGTGTCCAGAATGCCCTGAACAAAGCGTAGCCAGCTGGGTATAATACCATCAACATCCTGACTTATGAAAACACGGTTTATGTATAAGCTAACCTTTGTTTTACGTTCAGGATCAAATAAATCAAATGGGGCTGTCTTTGGTATATAGAGCAGATTTGTAAACTCTATTGCACCTTCTATTTTGTTATGCAGAGTGACATATGGGTCATCAAATGCGCCAAAGCTGCTTTTGTAAAACTCTGCGTATTCTTCTTGCGAAATGTCGGATGGTGATTTTGTCCACAAGGCTTGCGCGTGATTTGCCTGTTCTTTTTCGCCATCTGGTTTTTGAATGAATATCGGCACCAGAATATGATCAGAATAGGTCTTGATCAATGATTTGATTTTCGTTTCATCCGCGTAATCTTTGGCATCCTTGCGAAGAAATAGTTTAATCGAAGTGCCTATATCATGCTCATCAGCAGATGACGAAATTGTATATCCTGTCTGGCCGTCGCTTTCCCAGATATTCGTTTCTTTCTCACCTACTTTGCGGGTTGTCACGATGACTTTTTCTGCAACCATGAACGCTGAGTAAAACCCTACGCCAAATTTACCGATTAATGTTTTTGTTGCATCGGATGCGCTGTCTGCTTCGCTAAGACTATCCAGAAAGGAAGACGTTCCAGAACGGGCAATCGTTCCAAGTGTTTCCGTTAATTCCGCTTCGGTTAGTCCAATTCCAGTATCCGTAATCTCAATCGTTTTTTTCTTTTCATCAATGGCAACACAGATTTCATCATTTTTGGAGTTAAGAACGGATTGTTCCGTCTGGCCAAGAAACTTGCGTTTATGAATAGCATCAGAAGCATTGGATAGCAGTTCTCTTAGAAAAATATCTCTATCAGAATACAGCGAATTGATGACGATATTAAGAATTTTGCCCGTATCTGCTTCGAAATTATGCTTATGACCAGTCATATTGTTCTCCATTAATTGAAGACTTAGATAATTATTGTTACGGAAAAATACAATAACATCATGACATAAAAGGGCATAAAAGGGTTTAAATATCTCATATATTTAAACCCTTTAATCGCTGTTATCACTTCTGAAAACGTTAATCCCTGACAGTAATAAGCATATGCCAGCTGTCATATGGATGCTGCGCCTTTTGCTTTATGCGCTTCGGTAGAGTTTGGTCATGACGAACTCTTTGTGACCCAGCGCTTCGGCGGCGGTGGCGCGGCCGTTTGCTGTTCGCCGGATCATTTCGATCAGCGCATCACCAGCCTGATCAATCGTCATCTCACGCCGCAGAACACCGGATACATCCAGATCAACATGCTCGCTCATGGTACGAACCGTTCTGGGATTACCGGTAATCTTGATCACCGGTACAATCGGGTTGCCCACAACATTGCCCTGACCGGTCGGGAATGTATGCACAACATACCCCGCCGCCGCCATCAGCGTAATACATTCCGCCGCCGCCGAGGATGTATCCATAAAATACAGACCTGCCCCTTTGGCTGGCTCTTCTGCTGGCCCAAGCGCATCTATATAGGTGCTGGTGCGGCCAATCTTTTCCAGATTGCCAAGTGCCTTTTCCTCAATCGTCGTCAAACCGCCCTCAATATTGCCTTTGGTCGGCTGGGACTCCGACAGATCAGATGTCTTGAATTGCTCAATCACATCATCGGTATAGGCTTGCCAGATATGCATGAACTTCTTCGCCGCTTCCGGATTCGCCGCACGCGCTTCGCATAAATGCTCCGCACCGGTGATTTCCGACGTTTCCCCGAAAACACCATAAATGCCTTTCGGTAACAGCTTATCATACATGTTACCAACCGTCGGACAGGATGACAGACCCGTGGTCGTATCGGATTCCCCGCATTTGGTTGATACCCATAACGTGCTAACGTCACATTCCTCGCGCTGATATTCGCTGGTCATATGAACAAACTCCTTGGCCGCACGCGATGCCGCCGCAATCGTGTTGATATCACCATTCTGCTCAATGGAAAACCCGACAACAGGCTTGCCCGTCTTGGCAATGCCATCAACAATGCGCGCCGTCCAGCCCGGCTCAATCCCGATCACCACACAAGCCGCTATATTCGGATTACTGCCAGTCCCGATCATCGTCCGGAAATGCAAATCAAGGTCTTCGCCAAACTGCAACCGACCATAAGCATGCGGTAACGCCATCGTGCCTTTGATATTATTGGCCACCGCTTCGCAAGCCGCGTTCGATATGTCATCAACCGGTAGGATGGCAACATGATTACGAACACCTACACGGCCGTTCTCACGCACATAACCCATAAAACTGTTATTCAGTGCATTCATTATACTCTCCCTACCAGCGTTTGGTTTTTAGATTCTGAACATGGACATGATCGCCCTTACCCGCAGGCGATACTATCTTCCCTATATCCTGTCCATATTTGATCACCGTGTCGCCTGCCGCAAAATCCTGCAAGCCAACTTTATGCCCTATGGGTACATCATGATTTACCGTCAAACGAAAATCACTGTTATCTTCCGTCACAACACACAACATCTCAGTGCCAGCAGTCAAATCCTCAACCACTACAACTCCAACATTATCCACCTTATGATGGACCAGCAAATGCGGATCAGCCATAATA
>JABIWM010000070.1 GCA_018701255.1 Alphaproteobacteria bacterium
AGACCCGCCATATTCTGGCGGTCATATTCCGCAGATGAGCCGAACCACGCCTCAAATTCATGGTCATTCCTGCATATGAGCGTAAACTTGATCATCCCTTGCATATATTCAAGCTATATGCCCATTTCAAGATATTTTATTCATCCATGCCTAATAGAATTAAATAAAACCTGTTCTATAACATGCCGTGGCAGTGTTTGAATTTCTTGCCTGATCCGCATGGGCAAGGGGCATTGCGTGGGGTTTTATCCGATATGGCACTAGCGGCGGCGGCGCGATTTGCGGCGGATTTTTTCGCTGGTGTTTCTGCTTCGGTTGGTGCGGCGGATGCGGCTGACTGATCCGCTGTATCTGGCTGACGGAACTGCACATGTGCCATGACAGACGTAATCGTCCGGCGCAAATTGTCCAGCATATGATTAAACAGGGTAAACGCCTCCCGCTTATATTCATCCAGCGGATTTTTCTGGGCATAGGCGCGCAAGGAAATGCTCTGTTTCATGTGATCCAGCGCCAGCAAATGTTCTTTCCAGCTTTGATCCAGCACTTGCAATAATAGCGATTTTTCCGCCTGCCGCATGGCATCAGCACCAACCGATGCGGTTTTTTCGGCTTGACGGTGATCAGCCATTTTTATCAGCCTGTCCTTGATGGCTTCGGCATCCATGCCATCCTCAACGAACCAGTCCTTTGCCGGAACATCCAGCCCAAGGAAGCGCGCCGCGCCATCGGTCATCCCCGCATCGTCCCAGCTGTCATGATACGACCCATCAGGGATAGAATCCGCCACCAGATCGTCAATCACATCATAGCGCATATCCTTGATTGTGCTGGCTACTTCTTCGGCATCCATAATATCGCGGCGCTGTTCAAAAATAACTTTCCGCTGGTCATTCATGACATCATCAAATTTGAGCAACTGTTTCCGCATTTCAAAATTGCGGGCTTCGACTTTTGATTGGGCTTTTTCAATGGCTTTATTGATCCATGGATGGATAATCGCCTCACCTTTTTCAAGCCCAAGCCGTCCCAGAATGGAATCCAGCCGGTCAGAACCAAAAATCCGCATCAGATCATCCTGAAGCGATAGATAGAATTTGGATGCACCCGGATCACCCTGCCGTCCCGAACGGCCACGCAACTGATTATCAATGCGCCGCGATTCATGACGTTCTGTTCCGATCACATAAAGCCCGCCAGCATCCAGCGCCTTTTGTTTTGCCGCCGCGACCTCTGCCATAATGGCATCACGTTCGGCCGCATCATCACCGGCACTTGCCAGTCTGGCATCCAGATTGCCGCCTAGCTGAATATCCGTGCCACGGCCGGCCATATTTGTTGCGATGGTAACACTGCCCGGAATACCGGCATCAGCGATAATCATGGCTTCCTGTTCATGGAATTTCGCGTTCAATACCTGATGCGGGATATTCCGGCTCTTTAGTTCTTTGGACAGCAGTTCGGATTTTTCAATAGTCACCGTTCCCACCAGAATAGGCTGGCCGCGATCACGGCAATCGATAATCTGATCAATGACGGCCTGATCCCGTTCCATGCTGGTGCGATAGACTTCGTCATGATGGTCTTTCCGCGTCACCGGTTGATTTGTTGGAATAGCAACAACAGAAAGCCCGTAAATTTCTGAAAACTCACCTGCTTCGGTCATGGCCGTACCGGTCATGCCAGATAGTTTTGCATAAAGCCGGAACAAATTCTGATAGGTGATGGATGCCAGCGTTTGATTTTCGGGCATGACTTCCAGCCCTTCGCGCGCTTCCAGTGCTTGGTGCAAACCGTCACCAAATCGCCGGCCTTCCATGGCGCGGCCAGTAAACTCATCAATAATGACAATGCTTTTCTGCTTGATCATGTAATGGGTATCACGCTGGAACAGATGATGCGCCCGCAAGCCCATATTCACATGATGCAGTAATGCTATGTTTTCAGCATCAAACAAACTGCCTTCGGTGATTAATCCGGCTTCTATCAGAATGTGTTCAGCATGTTCGGTTCCGGCATCGGTTAAAGTGATATTGCGTTGTTTTTCATCAAGCACATAATCATCTGCGATAAACTTGGACATGAGCTTATCAACCGCGATATATAACTCGGATGAGCTTTCGGCCTGACCGGAAATGACCAACGGAGTTCGCGCTTCATCAATCAGAATTGAATCCACTTCGTCAACAATGGCAAAATACGGATCACGCTGAACCATGTCTTCCAGACGGAATTTCATATTGTCGCGCAAATAGTCAAAACCGATTTCATTATTGGTGGCATAGGTGACATCTGCGGCATAAGCCGCGCGGCGTTCATCATCTGTCATTCCTGATTTGATACAGCCAACCGTTAATCCCAGAAATTGATAAATCTGCCCCATCCACTGGCTATCACGTTCGGCCAGATAGTCATTAACCGTCACAACATGCACGCCTTTGCCCGGTAAAGCATTCAGATAAGCCGCCAGCGTTGCCACCAGCGTTTTACCTTCGCCTGTTTTCATTTCGGTAATCTGACCTTGGTGCAGAACCATGCCGCCCATCAGCTGAACATCAAAATGCCGCTGGCCAATGCTCCGCTTGGCTGCTTCACGAACAGTGGCAAAGGCCGCCGGCAAGAGCGAATCCAGCGTTGCCCCAGCGGTGAGTTTTTCACGAAAAACATTGGTCTGGGCACGCAACGCGGCATCATCCAGACTGGCTATCTGTTCTTCAAGTCCATTAATCTGCTCGACTAGCGGCGACATGGTCTTGACGTTGCGATCATTGCTGTTGCCAAAGATGGCTTTTTTGAGAGAAGAAAACATATGATGACTTATATAAGGATTTTCAAAAAGACTTCAATAAACATATTCCATAGAGTACGATTTGGCTATCAACAATCCGCTATCCTTTTTCTGAATAGTTGTGACAACATGATAGCGATATTATGATGGAATGACTATGATTACCATGTATGATCTGATCTTATTCTTCTGGAGCATTTTATGACTGTTTTTTCCCTGTCAGGGCGCTTGCTTACATCACCAATCAAGATATTTGGCATATTCGCCGCTATTGTTGGGGCTTGCGTATCTATTACGGCACATGCACAGGATGATAATATCGCCAAAGTGGTGGCAACGATTGATGGCGAAGATATTTCCCTTAATCTGGTCATAGCAATGATGCGCCAATTGCCGCCGCAATATCGCGATCAGCCATTTGACGTGCTTTATGATCCTGTTCTTGATGATATAATTGACACCCAGCTCGCCGCCCGTGAAGCAAAGCGAAGTGGAATTGCCGATGATCCGTTGATCCATGAACTGGCTCAACGGGCTTATGACCGCGTCATGGCAGAAGCATGGATAAGCATAAATATCCAGCAACAGATCACCGATGATATGGTCGATGCCCGCTATGCCGAGCTGATCAATGATACATCTTCACGCGAAGAAATCAGCGCAAGGCATATTCTGGTAGATAGCATGGATGCGGCAACAGATATTATCCGGCGGCTGGATGATGGTGAGGATTTTGCCACTCTTGCCAAAGCATTATCAACCGGCCCAAGCGCTCCTAATGGCGGCAATCTGGGATATTTCAAACGCGGCGATATGGTGCCCAGTTTTTCTGATGCGGCGTTTGATCTGGATGTATCAAAATATACAGATACCCCTGTCCGCAGTGATTATGGCTGGCATGTGATCATGGTTGAGGATAAAAGAATGATTGATTTGCCGCCGCTAGAAAATATTCGCGGACAACTGATTGAAATCATGACCGCAGAACAGGCAACGATGCAGGCAGATAAGCTGTATCAAAAGGCAAAAATCCGGCGGTTAGGGTTAGACCAGATCATGGATAACGCGCCCGCCCCCGAATAGTATGACCGAATAGTATGAATATTAAATTAGTATTTTATGGAACAACAACGCATATCTGGATCATATGATGAAACGATCTCCTCTAGCGCCTTCTGCTCAAGCTCCTGTCTTTGCGGTTGATGGCGTCAAATTAAACACGGCAAGCACCGGTATAAAATATCAGAACCGTGATGATCTGATGCTGATGTGCTTTGATCAGCCGGTTGCCGTAGCCGCTGTATTAACCCGATCACTAACCGCTTCCGCGCCTGTTGACTGGTGCCGCGATGTGCTATCCCGTGGCCATACACATGCTATTTTATGTAACGCTGGCAATGCCAATGCCTTTACCGGCGCGGCTGGTGTGGCGGCAACAGAACAATGTGCCAAGGCCGTGGCAGAGGCTGGCGGATTTGCCCCCGAACACGTCATGCTGGCCTCAACCGGCGTTATTGGCGAGGTGTTACCAGATCATCTGATCACCCCGCATATTCCAGCGCTGATGGCAGGGACAGCCAGCACAGAATCCAGATGGCTGGAAGCAGCAGACGCTATTCGTACCACAGATACCTTTGCCAAAGCGGCTAGCCGCCAGACAATGATTGGCGATACCCCCATCACCATCACCGGCATCGCCAAAGGATCAGGCATGATTGCGCCGGATATGGCAACAATGCTGGGCTTTATTGCAACAGATGCCGATCTGCCAGCACCGGTTCTGCAGGATTGCCTGTCCCGATTTACCGAACAGAGCTTTAACGCCATTACCGTTGATGGCGACACCTCAACTAGCGATACGGTTATTATGGTTGCCACCGCCAAGGCCAGCCATCCCCCCGTGCAATCTGCTGATGATGCGATATTGGCGGATTTTGCCGATGCGCTCAAAAGCCTGATGATTGAACTGGCCGTGATGATTGTTCGTGATGGCGAAGGTGCCACAAAACTAATCCGGATTAATGTTAGCGGTGCTGATAATGACGCGGCGGCAAAACGCATTGGATTGGCCATTGGAAACTCGCCGCTGGTTAAGACTGCTATTGCCGGCGAAGATGCCAATTGGGGACGCATAGTTATGGCGGTTGGAAAATCAGGCGAAAAAGCAGATAGAGATCAGCTGGAAATTGCCATTGGCGGTATTCCCATTACCCGCGATGGCATGTGCCGGCCAGATTATGATGAAAGCATGGTCACAGAACACATGAAAGGCGATGACATCAGAATAGATGTTCATCTGAATATCGGTTCTGGTAGCGCTACGATCTGGACATGTGATCTGACCCAGCAATATATCATTATCAACGCCGATTATCGCAGCTAATGACCACATCAACAGCAAAGCCCCATGTTCTGGTTAGCGCCGCCGCATTAATTGATGGCGATGGCAGAGTGTTGCTAGCCAAGCGCCCAGAAGGTAAGGCAATGGCCGGATTATGGGAGTTTCCGGGCGGCAAAATTGAACCGGGAGAAACACCGGAAGACGCGCTGATCAGAGAATTAAAAGAAGAACTGGCGATTGATACCGTGTCATCCTGTCTGGCACCGCTGGCTTTTGCCAGTCATGATTATGATGACATGCATCTGATACTGTTGCTTTATGCCTGTCGCCGCTGGCAAGGCACAGCCATACATCAGGAAGGTGGTGAAGTCACATGGGTGAGAGCCGCGCGATTGCGTGACTATCCTATGCCGCCAGCGGATATTCCGCTTATATCCATGCTTCAGGACTGGCTGTAATATCCGCCTAATTCTGGCTATTATCCTGATCTGAATTAAGGAAATCACCCAGATGAATATCGGCAGAGCCGGGTTTTAGCGGTTTTTGCTGATCCGGCGATGGCGACCATGCCGTTAATGTGATCAGTTCAATATCTGCATTTACCCGCTGGTCTTCGGTGCTGAAACGATCCTGATAAAGCGTTGATGCCTGCATGATAGTATCACGTCTGGTGATATGATTGGCGCGCCCCAATAGCGCATTGGATTCGCCCATCTGGCGCAATTCACGCATCATTTGCAAAGGATCAGCCCAGCTCACCGATAAGGTATCGCTATCTGCTACTGGCAATCCGAATCCGGCACGCCCCAGCAAACCGCCCAGATCACGGATATCGGCCATTGGTAACACGCGCGGCGATAATCCGCCTGCTGTCTGGCTTTCTGCTTCTGCCAGACATGACCGCAAGCCGCCAAAGCTGATCCCGCCAGCCATCGATAAAAGCAACAAACCATCCGGTTTAAGCCACCGCCGCATCCGCGTAAGTATGCCCGGCAAATCATTGACCCAGTGCATGGAAAAAGCCGATGTTATGGCATCAAATGACCCATCCCGAAAATTAACATTATCATAATCAATAACCAGCGAAGGGGTATCTTTGGCAGTATGTTCAGCCATACCCAGTGACGGATCAGCGCAAATCACGCGATCCACTTTTCCTGATGCTAATGCGGCTTTGGCCATCTCGCCATGATGCGCGCCTAAATCAAGCACTAGCGGAAAGCGTCGCCGAACAATCTCAAGCCGGTCAGCTAGGCGATCTGCGGCGGCCTGTTTAAGAAAATTTACCGCCCCGAACCCCGATGCCGCGCGATTTCTATACCGGCGATGAGCAACAGAATCAATTAATTGCGGAATGTTAGCGGCCATGGATCACTTCATTATGTTTATGCAATTTATCATAACATTTCTTATACAGAAAAACACCATACAGAAAAATAGGTGCGCATTAGGATTTTATTAATCTTTAAATGACATAATCTGTTTTATGAAAATCTGGGAACATTGGCAAAATCGTATCCAGCATGGATTCAAATATGGCTTTAGGCAGGGCATCAATCTGTTGATTCCGCCGCAATGCCCCGGATGCCATGCTATTGTTCATGATGATGGTTTATGCGGGCAATGCTGGTCACGCATTAAACGGATTACGCCGCCTTTATGCATACAATGTGGACGCGGATTTCCTTATGCGGCCGGAATTGAACGATGTGTTCGCTGCCTGACCCAACCACCAGATTTTGACCGTGCTATCGCCGGATTTGGCTATAATGCTATGTCACGCCGGCTTATCCTCGGATTAAAATATGCAAAACGGCATGATGTGACACCAGCCATAGCACGAATGATGGCAAATGCCGGTGGCGAGTGTTTACAAGAAGCCGACTGGATCATACCACTGCCTCTACACTGGACACGGTATTATCAACGCGGGTTCAATCAGTCTGCGGAACTGGCACATGCCATTATAAAATCCGCGCATATTCCGGCTGATAAATACCGTCCTGATTTATTGAAACGAATTAAGAAAACCGAAAGTCAGGGGCATAAAACCCGCCAGCAACGCCAACGCAACATGCAAGGCGCGTTTCAGGTAACTGACCCCGGTGGAAGTATTAAAAATGCCTCTATTCTGATTATTGACGATGTGCTAACCACCGGTGCCAGTTTATCGTCGGCCGCCAGATGTTTGAAAAAAGCAGGCGCAAAACATGTTGCTGTTCTTCTGGCGGCGCGTGTAGGCTAGGATAAAAGAAAATGCAAATGGAACACATATATAGATGAATATGGGCAAGCAATGGAACTCCGGATAGCAAATTGCCAATACACGGCACAGGCTGATGAAACAGCGACATGTGATATCGTTCTGCCCATGATGGCAGAAGCCGCCAATAAAGGCGCTGATATGATCTGTCTGCCCGAATGCGCCAGCCGGCTTGATCCGGTGAGTGCATCATTAATGGCGAATAGCCAGACCGAAAATAATAGCGACAGCCTCAACATGTTTCGTGATGCCGCGCGAACACATAACACATGGGTGATGATAGGTTCGCTGTTACTCAAATCCGAACAGGCCGATGATATGCTTGTAAACAGAGGGTTTCTGATCACGCCAGATGGCGATATCCGCGCCCGTTACGATAAAATTCACATGTTTGATGTATCGGTTAATGATGGTCAGAATTATCACGAATCCAGCCGGTTTATTGCTGGTAATAAAACGCTTCTGGTGCAAATGGATGGATGGCGGCTAGGTATGACCATTTGCTATGATCTGCGCTTTCCCTATCTGTATCGCCAGCTGGCGGCGGCGGGGGCTGATCTGATCACCATTCCTGCGGCTTTTACCAAAGTAA
>JABIWM010000071.1 GCA_018701255.1 Alphaproteobacteria bacterium
AAAACCGGCAATAGCCAGCAATGCTGTCATCACCGTAATCATCATATATTTACGCCACAAATGATTGGCTAACTGGGTCATCTCTATCAACCTTTATCCGATTTCCGATGCTAAACTGTCAAATAATTTGGGGAAGGGCAATCCCCAAACCTGATTTTATTTATAGCCATTTTTCAACATAATTCCTATCATCAATCATTAATTATGACAGAAATTGATCTTTGTCATGAATAGCCTATTTGCTCCGATTGTGTTTGCGAACCCATAATGGATCACCAAAAGCCGGTATTTCCGGTACTTCTGTACCACCACCCGGCATTAATGGTCGAGGGGCAAATCGTTCCATGGATTGCATGCGATCATACAAAACCAGCGCGCCAGCAACGGCCAGATTAAGCGAAAACCGCGTTGGTATCTGTATCACATGATCACATAGCTCAAGCATGTTGTCACTTAATCCCATCCGTTCCGACCCTAGAACATAAGCTGCCATGCGGGGATGGCGAAAACTGGGCAAAAGATGGGCATCTTCGGTTAATTCTATTCCAACTAGCTGACAGCCTTGGGGCAGCCGAAAATCGGCAACGCTGTCAAACATATGAAAAGGCAATTGTTCAATGGCTTTCGATGTATCGCTCTGAATAATCTCACGCTGGCTGAACTCACCGCCGACCATAAATGCAAATGAGGCATGAAAGGCGTGTGCGGTGCGAATAACGGCACCGGCATTACGCATCTTGCTAACGCCCTCAACCCCTAATGCTGAATAGCCACGCATAATTAATGGCTCATCCCGGCGGCGGTTTTATCCATGAACGCGGCTAGCGTGATATCCAGCTGAGTTAGCCCAGACGCATCATGTGTGGTTAGCGTCACATCGACCTTGTTATAAACATTTGCCCATTCCGGATGATGATCCATCTGTTCAGCCTTCATCGCCGCCATTGTCATGAAAGCAAAAGCCGATTTGAAGGTTTTAAATTTGAATTGCCGGTGAATGGCGGTGTTATCCGGATTTGTGTTCCAGTCTGGCAGCTGGGTCAGAGCAGTTGCGATGTCATTACTATTAAGAGGCGCGTTCGTCATTTATCAAATCCTGTCTTCGTGTTATGTCAGTATTGCCAAAAAATTATTTATCATTTATACCGCAGGCATGACTGACACGCCACAAATAAACAAAATTGTTCTCGCTTATTCCGGTGGTCTGGATACTTCTGTTATCCTGCGCTGGCTTCAGGATGTTAAGAACGCTGAGGTAGTTACCTTCACGGCCGATATCGGGCAGGGCGAAGATATAGAACCGGCACGCGCCAAAGCCGAAGCGCTTGGTATCCGTGAGATTTATATCGAAGATTTGCGCGAAGAATTTGTTCGGGATTATGTATTTCCCATGTTCCGCGCCAATCCGCTATATGAAGGCGAATACATGCTGGGCACATCGATTGCACGGCCATTAATCGCCAAACGCCAGATTGAAATTGCCCGTGAAACCGGCGCTGATGCGGTCAGCCATGGGGCGACTGGCAAAGGCAATGATCAGGTTCGGTTTGAGCTGGGCTATTATGCGCTTGCGCCTGAGATTAAGGTGGTTGCCCCGTGGCGTGAATGGGATTTAACCTCACGCACGAAGCTGATTGAATATGCCGAACAGCATCAGATCAAAATCCCCCAGGATAAACGCGGCGAAGCGCCGTTCAGCGTTGATGCTAATCTGCTGCATATTTCTGCCGAAGGCAAAGTACTCGAAGACCCGTGGACAGAGCCCGAAGAATATATCTATTCGCGCAGTGTATCCCCGATGGATGCACCGGATACACCCGAAGAAGTCATCATTGATTTTGTTGCCGGTGATCCGGTGGCGGTCAATGGCCGCGATTTATCGCCAGCCAGTTTGCTAGAAGAATTGAACCGGCTGGGCGGAAAAAATGGCATTGGCCGGGCTGATCTGGTGGAAAACCGGTTTGTCGGGATGAAATCACGCGGCATTTATGAAACGCCGGGCGGCACGATTCTGCTCAAAGCCAGACGGGCTATGGAATCCATTACCCTTGATCGCAATGCCGGCCATGCCAAGGATGCTATGATGCCGCGCTATGCGGAACTGGTTTATAACGGGTTCTGGTTTGATCCGGAACGGGAAATGTTGCAGGCGGCCATTGATAAAAGCCAGCATAATGTGACTGGCCGTGTCCGGCTCAAGCTGTATAAAGGCAATGTTATCATTACCGGCCGGCAATCGCCGCAATCGCTTTACCAACCAGACCTGGTGACGTTCGAAGAAGGCGCGGCCGATTATGATCAGTCAGATGCCCATGGCTTTATCCGGCTAAATGCGTTGCGGTTGCGGGTCAATCGCATGGTGGCGAATAAATCATCTGATTCCGAATAAATATTCAGGCTGGCATCATATCTGGCATGATAGTGAATGGGCACAGATTAATTCACGCAAACAGGCTGGGTGATCGTTCCGTCTGTATTGACCTGTTTCAGAACAACGGTTCCAAATGGTGCCAGCGCATAGCCGGTGTCATGTTCGCCTGTTTGACAAGATGTTTTTGATACGAATTTATATTCCGCCATACCGTTACTATTTTCTGAAAACTCCTGATAAGGTTCGGATGTGATCGTGGCGATGAAGGCAATGGCAATTATAATCGGCATGTTGTGACTCCTGAAAAAAATATTTATATCATGTGCTGTTATTGTCCCAAATTACCACCATGCTTTGGCAGAAATTTTGCCAAATTATGTCTAGTTTATGTCCATTGAGATATATTGGGGAGTGAGATATATTGAGGGGCTTTTCGATTACCCTTTCATGCCCTATATATAGGTATGAAACAACACTGGTCACATATGCGTTTTGCGTCTGGCCAGATGATCATATCTGATCAATAAGCCCCACCATCCAGAAGGAGATACAAGATGGCTTTTACTCTTCCCGATCTACCCTATGCCTATGATGCGCTTGCCGCCGCCGGCATGAGCCAGGAAACGCTGGAATTCCACCATGACCTGCACCATAAGGCATATGTTGATAACGGCAATAAACTGCTCGAAGGTTCCGGCCATGAAGCCAAATCCCTCGAAGATATTGTTGTTGCTACCTATCAATCCGGTGCGCTGGTGCAATCCGGCCTGTTTAATAATGCCTCACAGCACTGGAATCACATTCAGTTCTGGGAAATGATGGGCCCGTCAGGTCAGGCGATGCCGTCTGAACTGGAAAGCGCATTAACAGAAAACTTTGGCTCGGTTGATGCATTCAAGCAGGAATTTTCTGCCGCTGGTGCTGGTCAGTTCGGTTCCGGCTGGTGCTGGCTGGTCAAGGATAAAGACGGCTCGCTTAAGGTAACTAAAACCGAAAATGGCGTTAACCCGCTATGTTTCGGCCAGACAGCGTTGCTGGGTTGTGATGTGTGGGAACATTCCTATTACATTGATTTCCGCAACAAGCGTCCCGCTTATCTGAGCAATTTTCTGGATAATCTGGTTAACTGGGAAAATGTCGCATCCCGCATGGCCTAATTTTTTTATAAGGCCATATGCTTATGAATGCATAGGCAAACCGCCACATAAATCAAAGCAAAAGGTCTGATAGCAATATCAGGCCTTTTCTTTTATGGCATAACGGCAGGATTGCGGCTTGACCCCATGGGCAGTGGTGGCGATAGTATGAATAAGAAAACAACATATTCAAATTGAGGAATTAACATGAAACTTTCTGATCCATCGCTCTTGAAAACGGATGCCTATATTAATGGTAAATGGGTTGACGCTGGCGGCAAAACCATTCCGGTAACTAATCCGGCCACAGGTGAAGTTATTGCAAATGTGGCTGATCATGGGGCAGAAATGACCAGAACGGCTATCGAAGCCGCCGAAGTTGCACAGAAAAAATGGGCAGCGTTAACCGCCAAGGATCGCGCGGTTATCATGCGCCGCTGGTATAATCTGATCATGGAAAACCAAGAAGACCTGGCACAGATTCTAACCGCTGAAATGGGTAAGCCGCTGGCCGAATCACGTGGTGAGATTGCTTATGGCGCGTCATTTATTGACTGGTTCGCCGAAGAAGGCCGCCGCGTTACCGGTGACGTTCTGATGCCGCATCAGGCTGATAAACGGCTGGTGGTGATGAAACAGCCGATTGGGGTTTATGGCGCGATTACGCCATGGAATTTCCCTAATGCCATGATCACCCGCAAAGTCGGGCCCGGTATGGCGGCCGGATGCGCTGGCGTGGTGAAACCTGCCAAACAAACGCCGTTATCTGCACTGGCGCTGGCTGAACTGGCGGATCGTGCTGGCGTTCCGGCAGGTGTGCTGAATGTCCTTAATGGGAGCAAGGCATCTGAAATCGGGACAGAGATTTGTACAAACCCGATTGTTCGCAAAGTGACGTTCACCGGCTCAACAGAAGTCGGCCGCGTGCTGATGAAACAATCCGCTGATACCATCAAGAAAGTCAGCATGGAGCTAGGCGGAAATGCGCCGCTTATCGTATTTGATGATGCGGATTTGAGCATTGCTGTTCCCGAAGCGCTGGCGTCAAAATTCCGTAACGCCGGTCAGACATGTGTCTGTGCGAATCGGATTTTTGTTCAGGACGGCATTTATGATGAGTTTGCCGCCGCTATGGCCGCCGAAGTTGCCAAGATGAAGCTGGGCAATGGTGCGGATGATGGCGTGACCATGGGGCCATTGATTGATGAGCAGGGCTTGCAGAAAGCCGAAGAACATGTGGCTGATGCGCTAAGTGGCGGGGCAAAAACGCTGATTGGCGGCAACCGGTCTAATCTGGGGTCGACTTATTTTGAACCAACGGTGCTAACCGGAGTCACGCCGGATATGCAGATTTTCCGCGAAGAAACATTTGGCCCGGTGGCGCCGCTATTCCGTTTCAAAACCGAAGACGAGGTGATTGCCATGGCCAATGATACCATCTTCGGGCTGGCCGCGTATTTCTTTGCTAAGGATTCCTCACGCGTCTGGCGTGTGGCCGAACAGCTGGAATATGGCATTGTTTCGGTCAATACCGGCATCTTTTCCAATGAAATCGGGCCCTTTGGCGGTATTAAGCAATCCGGCGTTGGCCGCGAAGGCAGCCGTTACGGGATTGAGGAATATATGGAAATGAAATACATGTGTCTTGCTGTATAGCGGGGCTTAATAAGCGTTCATTCCACCAACCAAAACATAACCAATAGGGGATGAGGGTAGATATACCATGGCCGATGATGCCCATGCTGATGCAGAAGAATTGCCAGATTATGAGGTGGATATACTCATCCCTGAATCGGAAATTGCCGCCCGCGTGAATGCGCTGGCGCGTGACATTAACACCCATTATCGCGGCACCAGAAAGCTGGTGGTGGTCGGGTTATTGCGCGGCTCATTCATTTTTATTGCTGATCTGGTGCGGCGGCTTGATCTGCCGGTTGAGGTGGATTTTATGACCGTGTCCAGCTATGGCAAGGCGATGGTATCCAGCCGGGATGTCCGCATTCTGAAAGACCTTGAGGGCGATATTATCGGCACCGATGTGCTGGTGGTTGAGGATATTATCGATACCGGCCATACCTTGCATCAGGTGCTGGAAATCCTGCAAACGCGACAACCCAAAAGCCTTGAGGTATGCTGTCTGCTCAATAAACCGTCCCGCCGTGAGGCAGATGTGAACGCCCGCTGGATTGGCTTTGATATTCCGGATGCGTTTGTGGTTGGATACGGCATCGACTACGCCCAGAATAATCGCCACCTGCCGCATATCGGCTCTGTCCGGGTGCAGGGGTGATCGCCACATTTCGCGGCCAGTTAAGCAAACCTTCGCACGCTCCGGCATATGGCTTGACCATATCGGGGCGGTGCTTTATCACTGATATTAATGAATAAATTGTGATGCCTTTGCTGTAAGCGCTCTTCTTTTTTTCGTGTGTCCGAAGAGCCCATCACCCGATGATGCCAGCCAAAGGTGAAAGCGCAATGAACAGGATACGCAAATATATTTTTAATGTAGGCATCATTGTTGGTGGGCTGATATTAATTGCTATAACTTTTCTGTTTATTGATGCTTTATTATGCAGGTGGCTACCGTTTGGAAAATTGGGGACGCAAGCGGAACTACTTAGAAATCTAATATTTTCAATTGGCGGTATTGGTGGTGCCATTGGATTATGGTTGGCGACCAAGCGGCAAAAAACTTTTGCTGAACAGGTTGATACTCAAATCAAACAAGCCGAAACAGCAGAAACGCAATTATTCAATGATCGACTGGGGCGCGGGGTCGAATTGCTGGCAAACTCTGATAAAATGTTACCTAAAGCAGGGATCAGAGTGCTTGAAGTTTTAGCAAATAGTGTTGATGTCATAGAGCATAAAAAAATTATCGTAAATATTCTGCATGATTTTATTAGAGACCGTACAGCAATTAATCCTAAAACTCCGCAACGATTAAATGACAAGCAAAGCGATGTTCAGCTGGCACTAGATGTTTATCTGGGGTTGATGAGTTTGCAAAATATGGTGAAACCCATGCAAGATTTCACAAATCTTGATTTACGCGAGTTAGATTTTTCTTTGTTTGAATCGCAATGTGATCAAAACGATAGATTGAAAAAATTACACTCAATTGATTTTTCTGACTCTGTTCTGGATTTAAATAGCTTTAAAAAACTTGAATTAGTGGATTGTCGATTTTCGTCAGCTGGCCTTCATAAGACTATAGAAGTTAATTTAGGAAAAGGCCGCGTCTATTTCAAAGACTGCATTTTTTCAAAACAAGACATTCTTTTTAGAGGGTCTGGTGATAGTTTGATTTTTAGCAATTGCAGTTTTGATTGCATAAAAATGAATGTTAAACAAAACAGTATTTCATTTTTTGGGGGTCGTTTTACTAGTCGAAGTGATCCAGAATCTTATAGTAGAAGTAGTATTGGAGTAGATCGTTCAGAAGTTTCATTTATTGGAACTGATATATCAAATGTTAAGTTAATACAGCATGGCCAATGCACATCACGTCATGGCACATCCAAAGCGTTTGATGATAGGTACTCTGATTCATGTAATGTCATTTATGAACAGGAAAGTGATTTATCTTCATTTCAAGATTTGCTTACAATTAATAAACAAAGGGCGTATTCAAAATCAGATTTCTGCAACATGTATTGTTTCATCGAAACCAACGCTAAATGGTCAGAAGAGCCAGTAGATGCTTGGGTGGCAGTTGAGTTAGCTGAATTGGAAATTGAAGAAAATATTGGTATGGACATGGAAGAACTAGTTAGAAATAAAGAAAAAGCAGAAATAAAATTAGAAGAGGATAGAGATTATTTAGCTGAAGCCAAGAGAGAGAAGGAAGAAATGGCGGCTAGTTTTGATGAAGCTAATCACCCCAGCCCCATGAGTTGATCGTCCCATGGATAGCTGGTCATGTCTTCGACTCCGTCTTCGGTTACTAGCAATTGATTTTCCAGCTTGATGGAATAGGGGCCGCCGTCGCGTCCTATTAATGCTTCTACGCATAACATCATGCCGGG
>JABIWM010000072.1 GCA_018701255.1 Alphaproteobacteria bacterium
AACATCATGATTATGACCTGCATCTAGCATTAGAGGTCACCCCTGAACATTTACGGGATATGCTAGCCAGAGGAAAAGTCGAAGGGATAGAAACCCGTGGCATTTCTGATCATGGATTTATTGATTCGATCTATTTCAGAGACCCGAATGGCTATGTTGTCGAATTAACAGCCAAAAAACCAAATCATGATGAGCACCTGCATCGGGATAACGCGAAGGCCAGACAGATACTGGATAATTGGACAGCAGAAAACAGATAATCAGTCATGCCAGACAATATCATCGGCCAGATCAAGATGCGCGGCATCCATTTGAAAGTGTTCAGGCGGGCACGCGCTGGTATATTGCCATTTGTCCAGACATCAGGATTTAGCCGCCAGATCAGGATATGACTAGACTTCTATCAGTGTATGTTCGGCTTCACGCGCCTTATAGATCATAATCCGGCAATCCAGATTATCCTGCTCTGACTTATCGGCCGTGACCGATTTTATCGCGGCTATCCGGTCTGCTGCAGACTTGGCCGTACTATGGTGTGTAATGGAAACATCTTTGACTTTCATATCTATAAAACTGGCCTGAATTTTGAAAAAATTCAATAGACTGTCACCCTAAAGATCAATAAAAATTTTATAAATGACTAACAGTATCAAAAAAAGTATGCTTTTTTCTTGATATAAGTTATGTTGTTTTGAATTGAGTTAAATTTTTATTACATGTTTTATTTTTTTTTAGTTGAATTAGGGTTCTGACATGATCGGCAAAATGCACCTTATCATAACTGCTGTGTCCTGCATGATAGTCACATCAGCTTTCGCTGGTGGTCTTCCGGGTGCAGATGAAAATGGTTCTATTGAGGCTGAAGCGAATGCGCTTGATGCGGCTAATGACACCTCCAATACTAACGGTTCACCGTTGCACTCAGGTTCGTCTGCTGGCAATGAAATGCCTGAAACTAGTGCTACATCCCAATCATCGGGCGTAGCGAATAATGACAACTCCAATGATGACGAGGGTTTTGTTGCCATCGAAGATGATCCACTTATTGTTGATGCGACTGCTATCATGGATGATGATGGAATGGGCGAAGTCTCTGTTCAGTGGCAAATGATGTCCAAAGACGGCGGCTGGATGAACCTAACAGGTGCAACCCAGCAATCTTTTACTCCACGGCAATTACATGTGGGACACAGTTTGCGTGTTGTAATTACATATGTTGACGGACAGGGAAATTTAGAAACATTAATCAGCCCAAAATCAACCGATGTAAAGAATGTCAATGATAAGCCCACAGGGGCACCAATTCTTTTGGGTAACCCGTTTGAGGAAGACGCACTCGTTGTTGATACCAGCACGATTTCTGACGAAGACGGCATT
Organism: Alphaproteobacteria bacterium; assembly: GCA_018701255.1. Lineage (GTDB taxonomy): Bacteria > Pseudomonadota > Alphaproteobacteria > Puniceispirillales > UBA1172 > UBA12202. Next base: position 1,378 of record JABIWM010000072.1, read on the forward strand.
GGGTCTTATGAAGTTATTTGGCAACGGTCATCAACCAAAACGAATTGGCAAACCTTCCCGAACGCAACTAGCGAAGTTTTACGGCTAACGCAATCCCATGTTGGTTTCTCATATCGTTCCGTAATAACTTATATGGACATGCAAGGTACGCGTGAAATTCTTATTTCCAACCCATCCGAAACCGTGGCCAATGTTGATGACCCCGTCGAAGGCGAAGTCATGATTGTTGGCAACGCACTAGAAGGCTCAGCCCTGTCTGTCACAACGTCCGGCGTATCTGACGAAGATGGCATTGCCAGTCTGTCAGTAAGCTGGGAAGCATCAAGTGATGGCCGTATCTGGCGCGCTATTGATGGATCAAATTATAATCAGATTGCCCTGAACCAATCACATGTTGGCTTTCAGATTAGAGCAAAGGCCAGCGTTGTTGATACATTTGGTGTCGAAACGCTGATTTACAGCCAGCCAAGCAATACAGTCAAAAACGTCAATAATCAGCCTAGCGGCACCATTAATGTCCGCCGCGTTGGTAGCTGATTTGCCAGCTGATTAAATAGCTGATTTATGATGATGAATGAAGCCAGCCTTAACCGGCTGGCTTTTTTTATTTAACCGGCAGATCAAGGGTCTTTTGATTATTTTGCGAATCGGAACATAATTACATTGACACCGATTCGCATTTCATGCGTAAATACCCACTATGTTGTATCCAGATCGAAATTCTGCGCCATATCTGGTAGGCATCGGAACAGATGCTTGGGCTAGTTTGTGGCTATTTTTTCATCAATTTTCCAATCGTATTTTTAGAACTGCCACCAATGATAGGGCTTCGGCTAGCCGCATATGTATATCATATTCATCAAAGGAGATCATCAATGCCTCGTGTCGTTGAACCCCTTCAGAAAGAAGGAAAAATCATTCCTTTCCGCCATCTGAAAGACGATAAATCCCATACTAAAACCAGCACCATTGCCGCGCTTGTTGCTGTTACTATCATGCATGACAGTTCTCTTACTGCCGAAGAAAAATTGCTTGAAATTATAGAAAACAGTGGTGAAGCAGAAGTATTGAACAATGACGATGCGTTTTCCGAATTGGGGCTATGCCATACGGATGAACCATCGGATAAACTGACCCCTGTTAATGATAATTCTCATCCGGTGCATCTTATCTAGCCTCAACTAAATGCATCTGAGAATAAAACCGGTCTGTTTGTCAGGCCGGTTTTTTTATGATCACTGATTTATATCGCCGCCAGTATAATATCTATCCATCCTGTGATAGGGTGAGCTACGCCCATTCGGATAAGTTACCCAGATTAGACCAGTTTAAGGGCAAGTATGAGTAGCATGAGCATTAATCAACCTAGTATATTTTCTGTCACTTTAGGCCTGATTCTCTTGCTGGTTATTCTTACTGTTTTTGTGATTTTCCTGGCGTTTGCCTTTTTCCGCAAATCCAGAGAAAACAGGCAGTTATATGAACAGATTCTGGCAACAAACAAAGGATTGGAACAGCTGGTTGATGCGCGTACCCAAGAGCTTCGGCAAGCTGGTGCCGCGATTTCCGAATCCATTGACTAAGCCAGCCGGCTTCAACGTAATTTACTGCCGCCAAAGCATTTACTAGAAAATCATCTGGGTCAGGTGGCGGTTATCTGGCAACCCAAAGATGTTGTTGGTGGTGATTTTTACTGGTTTGGCCAGATTGGTAATCAGCACGTTCTGGTCGCGATGGATTGCACCGGCCATGGTGTTACCGGGGCGTTCATGACTTTTATTGCCCATTCAGCGCTTGAGCAGATTTGTTCAAGCCAGAAGTCGTCTGCAAATATGGGAAAGCCAGACCTTACCGCCGCAGAAATCCTGCATATGCTTCATGATGGTGTCTATCGCCTGCTTCATCAGAGCCAGTTAAATCGCAATCAAAACGGTCTTGATGCCAGTGTTGTTATTCTTTCTGAAGACGCACAAAAGCTCAATTTTGCTGGTGCTCATATGGATATTTACTCCGTCACTCCTGATGCGCCGGCGATCCGGTATAAAGGCAATAAAATATCACTTGGATATGAAAGCGCGGATGTGTCAGAGCTGGATAATATCTATTTTGACGTATCCAGAGGGCAAATATTTCGTTGCTTCTGATCGTTCAAATCACCTTCAAAACCGTCTGAAATATTAATCACGGTAAGGCTATCCTGCCCCATGGCTTCGGTCACTGCCAGTGCCGCCATCAGTGACCGCTTTCCGGATCGGCACATCATGAGCAGTGTTTTATCTGGTTGAATATGTGATTGCAATTCATCCAGAAATGCCGGATTGCGCTGGCCGTTCGAATCCTGCCACTCGATACATACGGTTTTCTTACCCATGCTGTCCAGAACCGGCACACCAACTAGCATCCATTCGGCATGACTTCGCACATCGACCAGAATAGCTGACTGATCTTCGCGCAACATGATCCATGCTTCTTTGGATGAAATTTCCGGTATCATATCCTGACCTTTATTATCAGCTTTATTATCAGCTTTTTATCACAGGGTATCAATATACCCGCTTCATATCATAATTACAGGTAAGTTCTGAACAAAATTATCAAATGGAACATTCTTGTCATCACCTATGAAAACAAGGTATATAGGGATGTAGTTTATATGAGTATATTCAGTTTATGAACGTTTCTGACACGCCATCGCCTGTTCCTATTTTTTCTTTTGCCAATGGTGAG
>JABIWM010000073.1 GCA_018701255.1 Alphaproteobacteria bacterium
CATGCAACAGAACCGCATAATCAGCAATATCCAGCAACATATTATCAGCATATTCACTTATGCCGTGAAACAGATTGGCCAGCCTGTGTCCGGCTCTACCCTGCCAGACTTGATACGGGGTAATGCTATCATGGGATAACAATTCAGCGGCTTGTGCATGGGCATCAGCAATATCAGAAAGCCGGGCTTTGCCCGTGCTAATGCCTGTACCCGTATCATTGCTGATATCAATTAAGGCACGGCACGGCGTGATCAGATAGTCAGCAACAAATTGCCCCAGACTGGTATCAATCTGTTCAGCACATTTTTGCAATTGATAAAGCCCGCCGCCCTGATATCCATCTTCGCGGCGGCGGATAACTTTACATTCGATTTTCCGCATCATGTCACGGAATTGCGATTTTTCCATACCGCCACAACATAGCGGATTCTGGGTCAATGCAAGCAAGCTAACTGGCGCAAACTGATCTGCCCATGCCTCAGCCAGAAGCCGCAAAAAACCAGCGGCGCGGGTATCAGAAAGCCGCGTTCCCGCGCTTGATGGAACATGAACATCCCAGCGCGATAATTCTGCCGAAACCAGATCGCCCAATTCCTGATCTGCGGTGATCAATGTTGCTGTCTTTGCCGGAACTTCCAGCACCTCACGCATGGCTAGTGCAATGGCTCTGGCCTCCACTCGCCGGTCACGGCAAACCATCATCTGCATACCATCCACGGCTGATGCTGGCACCGGATTAGCGCGCAAATCATACCAGCGATGGGTCTGATTGCTCAACCGCATGACTTCGCGCAATAACCTGATCCGGCCTTTGCTGTCAGCGGTATCCAGATCAGGCGCTTGCGGCCATGGCAAAACTGCGCCACGCTCAACCGCTAATAATTTAAGCAATCTGGCCATCTGAAACTGTGGATGGGCAGAAACCGTCTGATCCGGCCGGCTGGTCAGATCATCCCATTCATCGGCATCCATCACCGGATCAAATCCGGGCAAAACAATATACCCGTTGGGCAACCCGATAACCGCTTTCATCAATTCCTGCGTGGCTGGAACCGACCCTGTTGAGCCGGCCACAATGATCAGCTCATCCGGTGCCTGTTCTGTCCATGCTTTAGCTCTGGCACGGATAGCCGCATCACGCCATACCGCCGCATCGGATTTCTGTTTTTCAACCAGAATATCCGGCCATTTTTCGGTCAGGATAGTCAGAAAGCTAACGATATTCTGCCAGTGATGCGCCAGCTCATCAGGAACCAGATCAGCCAGCGCATCAAAGGATAATCCATTCGTCTGCATCTGATCCAGAAAATCACCTAACGCGCGTGCCAGCCCGAACGCTTCGGCTTGGGTGATATGATCACCGCCAGCATTCTGATGAAACAGATGCACCAGATGCGCTAATTGAAAATGCCGGTCTATCGGATCAATCACCGGTGGCAAATGGCCACTATCCCATCCAGCCAGCACCAGATCGCTAGCGTCTTCTTCGATATCACCGATTGGCACTAGTCGCGGCAATAGCTGTGCCCGGCCTTTCGCATGGCGCAGAAAAGCAAGCCGTACCGCTTGCGTCAGGCGGCGGTTAGGCAACAGAATAGTGGCTGAGGCCATGATCGCCGGATCATCAACCAGCGTCATGAAGCCAGCTACCAGATCATCAGCAAATCGCGCACCAGCAGGGATGTAACATAGTCTTGAATGTGTCCGTTCGGCCATACAAGAATAATAGACCATACCTATCCGAAAGCCTAGTTATACTTATCGGCTATCTGATTGTTTTTTTTCGTGAATATGCGAATAATGTAATATATTGGTTGGATATATTAAGCGATCAACCCAGCCGCAGAAAGCAACGTATTCCAGCGCGCCGCGTAGCTGGATGTAGCCAGAAACCGGGCGGTTCTGATATGGCTTTGCTGGCTTTTTTCGCTTTGTATCAGGGAAATAATCAACCCATGTGGCGGTAAATACGCGCCTAGTTTGCTGATCCATTCAATGATGCAGATATCTTGCCCCATCGCTTCGTCAAGCCCAAATGCCAGCACGTCTTCGGGATTATCTATCCGCCATAAATCAACATGCCAGATCATATCAGCATGTTGTTTATCAGCATTGCTTGCTGGTGGGATGCGCGAATAATGCTGAACCAGCGTATAGGTCGGGCTTGGGATGTCGGCATCGGGTTGACCATCCCTTGCCAGCGCATGTTGTATCATCCCGCGTGCCAGAACCGATTTCCCGGCACCCATTTCGCCTTCTAGTCCGATCAGATCACCAGCACCAAGCCATGGCTCTAGCCGCTGGCCTAATGCTATTGTTGCCAGTTCGCTATCCAGAATACATTCAGCCAGACAGCAATCATAAAACTGGCTATCGGTCATCACTTAGTAGCGGTATTGATCAGATTTAAATGGCCCTGCTTGCTGAACACCAATATAGCTAGCCTGATTTTCATCCAGTTTGGTCAGCTTTGCGCCTACTTTTTCCAGATGCAACATAGCAACTTTTTCATCCAGATGACGCGGCAAGGTATAAACCTTGTTATCGTAAGCGGCGGCGTTATTCCATAATTCAATCTGGGCCAGCACCTGATTGGTAAACGATGCCGACATAACAAATGATGGATGCCCTGTCGCACAACCCAGATTGACCAGACGGCCTTTAGCCAGCAGGATCATTTTTTTGCCGTCAGGGAACGTGATCTCATCTACTTGTGGTTTGACTTCATCCCACTGCATATTGCTGAGCGCATCGACCTGAATCTCATTATCAAAATGTCCAATATTACAGACAATGGCGCGGTCTTTCATATCACGCATATGATCAACCGTGATTACGTCACGATTTCCGGTAGCCGTAACAAAGATATCAGCCTTGCTTGCGGCTTCGTCCATAGTAACAACTTCATAACCTTCCATAGCCGCCTGAAGCGCACAAATCGGATCAATTTCTGTCACCATGACCCGTGCCCCACCCTGACGCAAAGACGCGGCTGACCCTTTGCCAACATCGCCATACCCGCAAATCACTGCTACTTTGCCGGCCAACATGACATCGGTTGCCCGGCGGATACCATCAACAAGTGATTCCCGACATCCATACAGATTATCAAACTTTGATTTTGTCACGCTATCATTAACATTGATTGCCGGAAACGGCATCTGTCCGGCTTCGGCCATTTGATAAAGCCGCAACACACCAGTTGTTGTTTCTTCGGATACGCCTTTGATTGCATCACGTTGCCGCGTGAACCAGCCGGGACTAGCCGCTAGTCTTTTCAGAACTTGCGCTTTCAGGAATTCTTCTTCTTCGGTGGCTGGATGCGGTAAAATATTTTCACCGGCTTCTGCTCTGGCACCTAGCAGAATATAAAGCGTGGCATCACCACCATCATCAAGGATCATATTAGCAACATCACTTTCGCCGCCTTTCCATTGAAAAATCTCATCAACGAACGTCCAGTAATCTTCGAGCGTTTCGCCTTTGAAAGCAAAGACAGGAATACCGCTTTCGGCGATGGCGGCGGCGGCTTGATCCTGAGTGGAATAGATATTACAGGATGACCAGCGGATATCGGCGCCCAATTCAGCCAGCGTTTCAATCAACACGGCGGTTTGAATAGTCATATGCAGACAGCCAGCAACACGAGCGCCTTTTAGTGGTTTTTGCTTGCCAAACTCTTCGCGCAATGCCATCAGACCCGGCATTTCTGTCTGGGCGATTTCAATTTCTTTGCGTCCCCAGCCAGCTAGTGAAATATCGGCAATATGATAATCTTGTGTCATCTGTTCATCCTTTTTTAGACCAAACTTTTAATAACAAAACCTGCCTTGAATTGCAACCTGAAGCCAGATATCTGTTATGCGACATATAGCTCAAGCTGGTAATTGCAGATGCTTCAATCGGGCATCATAGGCGTGGCTGTTTAAATAGGCGGCAATGTATTCAGCCGCATAAACAGATCGGTGGCGGCCACCTGTACAACCAAATCCAATGGTGAATTGTGGCCGGCCGGCCTGTTGGTATAGCGGCAACATCATATCCAGCTGGGCTTTCAGCTGATTCATGAAACGGTCAAACACCGGGTCTTGG
>JABIWM010000074.1 GCA_018701255.1 Alphaproteobacteria bacterium
CGGGCAGGCGTGGGCGATTTAATCGTAAATCGTCCAAAATGCATCGCGAGCTGTCTTTGCGGCATATGCCACCGGTGGATGTGCGGATTGATCACCTTGGCGCGCAAGGTGACGGCATAGCACATGATGATCATGACAATATCATATATGTACCCCATGCGTTGCCGGGGGAGCATCTGACGGTTCAGCCAACACGCAAAGTGGCGGGCGGTATTGAGGCGGCGATTATTGCTATCACATCACCGGCACCTATGCGCAAGCCAGCCGATTGCATGGCCGCGCCAGCATGTGGCGGCTGTCAGTTTCAACATGTGGAGTTATCATTCTATCATAACTGGAAAGAACAACTGGCCAAAGACATGCTGGCGCAATCCGGCATAGACGTGCATGAATGGTTGCCGCCGTTCCGGGCAAAACCGCATAGCCGGCGGCGCGCGCGATTTGCGTTCAAACGACTTGCTGATCAAACCCTGATGGGATTTCGCGGCCGATCCAGTCATCACATTGTTGCGCTGGATGGATGCACGGTTTTATCTGAACCCATCATGTCAGCGATGGATGGGATAAAAACAATGCTTACCACCGCGCTAGCTGTGGGGGTGTCGGGGGAGATAGAAATAAATGCCTGTGATAATGGGCTGGATGTCATGCTTGTTATGGCTGATGCATTATCCGCTGATGCTGCTACCCGAATGGTGGAATTGGCGGCATCCGGCCATATGATCCGGCTATCATATCATGATGGTAAATCTGATCCGGAATTGCTGTTTCAACGCAATGTGCCGCAACTGGCATGGCATATGCCAGCCGGTGCAACCCGTGATCAGCTGATCTTTCATCCGCCAGCAGGGGCGTTTTTGCAATCAGTTTCAGCGGCCGAACAGGTGATGCGCGAGGATTGTTTCCGCGCATTAGAAAATGCAGACCGGATCATTGATCTATTTTCTGGTAGTGGCTCACTTGGCTTGCCGCTAGCGTTCCGTCAGCAAACGCCAAAAAAACTGGCCGCCTATGATGTTAGCCGTCATGCGATCATGGCGCTTCGTGATATGGTGCGGGGGCAAGCGCCTGATCTGCCGGTTCAGCTATTGGCCGAGCCGCGCAATCTTAACGCTGATCCCATGACGGCGAATGAATTACGCGATTATGATGCCGCTATACTTGATCCCCCCCGAAATGGCGCAAAAGAACAAATGCATCATCTGGCCGAAAGCGGAATAGCGCAAATTGTGATGGTATCCTGCCATCTGAACAGTTTTGTCCGTGATGCAAATGTTCTGATAAAAGCCGGTTATACATGCCGCTGGGCGCGCCATATTGATCAGTTTTATCTGACATCCCATAGCGAATGTGTCGCGTATTTTGAACGGGAAAAAACCTAGACTGAGCTGTTTTCGATATCATCAATCATGATCATGCCGCGCTTTGTCATCGGCCATAGTGACGCCATGAACAGAACTGTCAGCGTTGGAAATACAGCAACCTTGATAAATACCCAGCCCGCATCATCAAGCATGCGCCATGCTAATTCATTAGCAAGCATCATAATGATGAAAAAATAGCCCCATTTCCGGCTTAGCTGAACCCATGTATATTCATCAAGCTGGAATTGCGATGCAAAAAACAGCTTCATCATGGGTTTGTCAAACAACAATCCACCAAGCAGAATAATGCCGAAAAACCCGTTAACAATACTGCCATGCACTTTGATGAAAACCGTTTCATTGACCAGCATGGCAATCACCAGAAAGGTCAGTGAAAACAACATGGATATGCCAACGAAAAGCGGCATGCGGCGTTCGTTTATCCAGATCAGACCAGAAATAAATGCCCCTGATGCGACCGATAATCCGGCGGCCATATACATCCCGGAAAGATTGAAGCCCAGAAAGAATAATAAAAGAGGCACAAGTTCAGCAAAGAAAGATGTCCATCTGATCGGTAGCTTTGACATAAATGTTTAATCTTTCCGCATGGATTTTCGAACTTGCCGCAAAATAGTGTAATGCAGAAGTGCAATCACCGGAACAGCGACCGCCAATATAGCACGGTGATGCTGATCAATAAAATCCGATGATATGCCTTTCAACACATAGGCTAACAAACTAACCATATAATAGGTAATCGCGGCAATAGAAAGCAGTTCTACAATTTCCTGAAGCCGGATTTGCGCTCTGGCACGTTGTTCCATGGAATGCAGAAGCGAATTATTCTGTATCTGTATCTGCATTTCAATCCGTGTTCGCAGCAAGGTATTGTTGCGTTGCGCTCTGTCTGCCAGATCATCCAGCCGCCGTTGAAACGCAAAACATGTCCGTATAGCTGGCACCAGCCGGCGACCCAGAAATTGTGAAATCGTCTGAAAATTTTCAATGCGGGTTTCGCGCAAGTCGGCAATCCGGCTCTGGATGAGGGCATCATAAGCTTTGCTGGCGGCCAGCCGGTATGAAGTAAGAGCAGATAGTTTTTCAATACGCGCCGTCACATCGGTAATCTGTATCAGCTCTTTTTCAAGCACTTCGGTTGGCCGTTCACCGCCAATATGTGTCATGCCCTTGCTAATGCGTTGAAGCGTGTTTTCTGTCTGAGCCAGTTGTGGGGTCAGCTCACGCACCAATGGAAGCGAAAGCATGGCAAAATGGCGGTAAGTTTCCATTTCAAGTATCCGCTGGATCAACCGGCCAGTGCGTTCATCGCTGAGTTTATTATTCTGGATAAGAACACGGGTAAAACCAAAGTGACCGTCTTTATGCGGTGCGGTTTTCATGGAACAGAATATTGATGCCATATCATCCGCCACATGTGAGCCAGTGAAATTATCATGGCCAAACAGTGCCGTTAGCTCTGATGGCTGGCATGGGGTTTCATCTGCTGACATATCCAGCCATAACGCTTGAATAAGCTCACCGGGGAAGGTGCTGATCAAATGTTCTGGCAGAACGTTTGTTGCATCCGGAGGAAAATATTCAGGCCGTTTGCCAGACATGCCAACCGCATTTTTAAAAATTAACGTCAGATTGGTGAATTCCGTATGGCGTTCATAACGATAGATAATATCGTTTTCGTCATGCATGAAAAACCGTGGTGAGGCATCTGGCTTATGATCAACAGGAACATGTGCCGGTAAGCGATCCCATCGATAGGTTTCACGCATCATATCAAGCAGGAATGCCCATTCGTCATTGGCATTTTTTTCACCCGTGCGGAAAGCAAAATGAAAGATGCGCTGATTATTGCTCAACCGCAGATAGGGACGGGCATGTAATTCAGCGTCTATATAATCCTGAATCGTCTGGCCGGATTGTAATGTCATTATCGCTTGCCCCATTAATGGCGTTCTCATGATAACTAATTCCTAATCATAGCGGTTTTATCAGATGTTTACCATGTGGCATTTCAAAGCAGATATTATCACTATGTTGCAAGCGGCCGGAAGCTGCTATCAAACTGGTTTAAATCGGGCATGATAAGCCCCTTTTCATCCATAATACCAGCCAGCCTTTCATGGTAATCAGATAAAATCTGCTGGCGATCTGCATCTGATATATATGGCACATGATAAGCGTAAAACGGGTTCAGCACAGTCATGCCGGTATATCCTAACGTCCCCTGCAACAGATGCTTTAACATATCATTTAGCTGGCCATGAATGCCGTCATCACCAAACATATCCGCCCGCCCACCAAGCGTGCAGGTAACCAGCGCGCGCTTGCCAACCAAGCCGCCCTTGCTATAAATCCGTTTGCCGCCATAAATAGCACCAGCAACCAATACACGATCAATCCAGCCTTTTAAAATGGCCGGTGTTGAAAACCAGTATAAAGGAAAGTTCAAAATCAGCAGGTCTGCGGCAAACAATGCGTCCAGCTCAGCCATAATATCACCAGACAGAGTGTCTGATTTATGATTATGGCGCTGTTCCAGTGCATAATTCATATAATCATGGTCTGCACGATCAGCAAAATCATGGGCGGTGGCAACGGCGTTCCAGCGCGTCTGGTATAGATCACTTACCGTAACAGAATGTCCATATCCGGATAACGAAGCCGCCGCTATTTGTGCCAATGCCGATGAAAAGGATTGCGGTTCAGGATGGGCATGGACAAGATGAACCTGCATCAGCTTGCCCGGCTAAACCGGAACGATTCAAACAAAGGATGCGTAGCACCATCCAGCAATTCATCCATGGCGTTTTCTGCGACTCCGGCGCCGTTAGAAAACCCGGAATGCATGACAGCAAGATATAAGCCGTTGATGCTATCACCAGCAGATGTGGTGATGCGGCCAATGGTGGGCATGCCGCCTTTGGGAATTGGTCGTTGTCCTAATGTAAAGCTATCCAGTTCCAGAGGCGCTGGGGTATCAAATGCTGATCTGATCAGATCAAGCTGTTTTTCAGCATCATTAGCCAGCTGACCGGTGCCATTTTCTGGCGCGTAGGGCCCGAAACTGCCGCCGATCAGCAAGCTTCCATCCGGTTGTTGCCGCACATGGAATTTAGGAGCGATCACCAATCCGGTCAACATGGGCGGAATAGGTTTTGAGCGCACCAGCAAGCCATTGGTGGTTTCCATCGGATAATCTATATCTATGGTGTCTAATATGCGCGGAGTCCCATTGCCCGCGGCCAGAACAATCTCATCAGCCATAAAAGCCCCTTGATCCGTCATGACACCGGTTATGCTATCAGCTGTGCCAAGCAGGCTATGAACATGGGCTTTAATGATTTGCGCACCGGATGCTTTCAGCAACAGATTTGCTGTGCTAACCGGTTCAACCGCGCCTTCCATAGGAACATGTAGCGCGGCAATTGGAATTTCCTGCAATCGCGGCAGATGCGATATTAACGTGGCGGCATTTAGCACTGAACACGGCAATCCCCATTCTTGCAACCGGTTGGCGGTGGACTGGATTTGATTTGGCGTTAAATCCCAGCAATAGCTGTCTTGCGCCGAATAGGTCAGCCCATCCAGACGCTGCATCCAGCTCTGCCAGCGTTGCATGCTATTATGACGGAGCTGAAAATAGGCTTTATCGCTAGCGGAATTAACATTAATCCATGCCCAGCTGGTTGCCGTTCCGGTTTTACCATTATCGGGCGCATCGCTGGCAATAATCACAGGCGACAACCCGCGTTGAGCCGCCGCATACGCAAAGCAGGCACCCATAATGCCTGATCCTATAATGATGATGCGTGGTGTCGTCATGGTGCTTATCCGTTAAAATCCGATCATTTTGAATAATAACCCTAGCATACCTTTGCGGCTGATCAACTCATGATATCCATATTTATGCAAAGATTGCCATGTCAGTCTGATTTTATCTGTTAATAGAAAATCTATTGATTTCATCACAATAATCAGCAATAGTTTAAAGAAATCTAATTTAATTTTTTCTGTATTATAGTAGGGATATAAATCTTTATATTAATGACATGGATGAAAGTGATCTAGAAAAATTTCTCTATAAAGCGTCAACTGAATTGCTGAGTTACAGTGACAGTTTTGAATCCCGTGCGCGTGACCGTTTTGTCACCTATGTGAATGAGCTGGTTTCGTTGGGTTCATCTGATGAATATCAAAAGATGTTCCATGCCGATAAAGTCATGCTAAACAAAAAACAACGCCGCCTGATGGATTTTATAGAAGTCGAGACATTCATTGACCGGATTGAAATTACGTCACTAAGTGAGGAGGTAACAACCGCGCTTGTGCCTCTCATCAAAGAGGAAAAAGGCTTTAAACTGGTCACTCTTGAGCCTGCAAGAAATATGGTGATTGTCAAGTTGCCGCCTTTAAATATGAACGCCAAGCTGGAACTGGCCGGTGCCGTAGAAGCAAAATATAAAAGCTATGGAAAAACGTTAGCCGCTGTTAAAGCCCAGACAGGTCAGCAAATCCGCGCTGGTATAAATAATGAATATATTTTTGGCCCTGATGCGGCCAAAGCACAGAAGCAAATTGACAGCATTATCAAACATTACATGACCTATTCGCAATTATTCATGATGGCAAAAACAGAAGTGATTGTTGGCAAATATTCCCCACAATCCCCTGAAGATAAAAAAGCCTATGCTTCGGTTGGTAAGGTGCGATCTTTCGTTAAATAATATACTGGCGGCTTAATGCGGCACGATAAATAACAAAGGGCAATGTCATATGCGATCATTGCCCTTATTTTATGTGATGACGGATAGTGGCACCTGCCACGCGCGATGCTTTGCGATGCTATGCCGCTCCGGTGGTGATTTTCTTTTTCGGATCATAAAACGGTTTTTCAACAACGGTGGCATGGCGTGTTTCTGTTGATGTTTCCACGCTCAATTTGCATCCCAGCTCAGCCGCTGTTACGTCAACCATGGCCAGCGCGATATTCTGTTCAAGGCGGGGCGAATATACAGCAGAAGTCACCTTGCCAACAATGTTACCATTATGCTTAATCGGCCAGAATGTTGTGTTTGGACTAGCCAGCCGTTCGCCATCCATAACAATACCAATCTGTTTGCGCCTAATGCCTTTATCGCGGATATCACGCAAGGCCGCTTTACCAATAAAATCATGTGGTGCATCCAGCCCGATCAGACGATCCATCCCCAGCTCAAACGGGTTTGTCTTGATATCCATATCCGCGTGATAGGATAGCATGCCGCCTTCTATCCGGCGAATGGTTGAGGTATGTCCGGGCTTTAATCCGAAAGGCTCACCAGCGGCCATGATTTTATCCCATAGCTCATTGCCGCGTGTGCCATCCTGCAAATAAATCTCATAGCCTAGCTCACTTGACCAGCCGGTGCGCGATACAACCAGCTTCATGCCATCCAGTTCCAAATGACGAAGCCAGTAATATTTCATGTCTTCTATGTCATCACCAAACAGCGCTTTCATGACATCCATGGAACGTGGGCCTTGTAGCTGAAGCGGGGATACATCCGGCTCACAAATATCCACATCCATGCCGGCATGGGTGGCCACGCCTTGCGCCCATAGCAAGACGTCACTATCGGCAAGAGATATCCAGAATTTGTTTTCTTCAACACGAAGCATGATCGGATCATTGATAATTCCGCCCTCAGCATTGGTGATCAGAACATATTTACACTGGCCAACCGCCATCTGGCTCAAATCACGGGGGGTCAGAAGCTGGGCAAAGCGCGCGGCATCCGAACCGGTGATCTGAACCTGCCGTTCGACCGCCACATCACAAAGGATGGCATCATTGACCAGATTCCAGAAATTCTGTTCCGGATCGCCGAAATCGCGGGGAATATACATATGATTATATACAGAAAACCCGGCGGCGCCCCATTTGACGGTCGCATCAAAATATGGCGACTTTCTGATTTGTGTCCCGAAACCAAAATCTTTATCGATGCTCATTACCTGCTCCTCTGGATCATGCCAATATTATTATATTGCTGATGTAATGTATAAATCCGGTAAGGGAAGGGGGAAGTTAAAAATTAGTCAGCATAACTTTTACATGGCTAATTTTTGAATGTTCCGCGCAACCCATCTGTCACGCTTTGTTGTCGCTCACCTTGGGAACAATCGGCATAAACGGTCTGTGATTCTTCGGCTCTGAATATATTGCCATCATATTCAACGTCTTTATATTTAGCGCTGAGCACAAGTTGCATTTTCTCACCACGAATGGCTTTTATGGTGGTCTCACCTCTGGCAATGGAAAAACGTCGGCCGTTTTCCAGTTTCCGGATAGCAAAATAGCTTGATGGAATGTCGCAATTATTTTCCAGTTTTATGTGAGCGTCAATGTGGACTTTGGCTTGTGTTATCCAGTAAATATCTGAAAAAATATTGCTTTTGGCTACTGTAAATAATCCGATAATGATAGCGGGGATAGCCAGATATAGATAAAATGTCTTGTTCATATTCAAAAAAATCCGGTTAAATGATGAATGCCATAAGCAGTAACCGAATGTGGCAGGACTGAACTGAAAATACAAATGCAGAATAGGGCAGGATGCAAAGAAAGGATGCCGGACATGCTTTTGGCGTGGTCAGGGATGGTTGCGTTTATTTTGTCGCAGGCAATAAAAGTTACTGATATTCTAGGTGATTAATGTTATCAACTTTACCATATACGTTGTTCAGACTTATGAGGTACATGGTATGAGTGATCACAAAAAGAATCCCTCAAAGCGTTACGTCAATGATCTGACCCGATTTTCCGCCATGTCAGGAACCAGCCTTGGGCTTCAAGGCAAGCTAGTGCCGTTTACTCTGGCGATTGTGTTTCTGATTCTGGCCGGTTTTTTTGGCAATATTAACCTTCATGTTACCCCCGAACATATTTTCATGATTGTTGCGGCATCTGTTATTGGCGGTTATATGGCGCTGAATATTGGTGCTAATGATGTGGCAAATAATATGGGGCCGGCGGTTGGCGGCAAGGTGCTGACGGTTACCGCCGCGGTGCTTATTGCCGCTATATTTGAAAGCGCGGGGGCGTTGCTTGCGGGCGGTGACGTGGTCAAAACCGTGGCCAAGGGCATTATTTCGGCTGATAGCGGTATTGACGTTTATGTGTTCCGTTACTTGATGCTTAGCGCATTATTGGCGGCGGCGTTATGGATTAATCTGGCCACATATTTAAACGCGCCGGTATCAACCACACATTCTATTGTTGGCGGCGTGATGGGCGGCGGCATTGGTGCCGCTGGATTTGGAATCGTTAACTGGTCGACCATGTCAAAAATTGCCGCCAGCTGGGTTATATCACCGGTGTTTGGCGGCATTGTTGCGGCCTTATTGTTGCTGGTGATCAAAACCCGTATTCTGAATAAACCGGACAGAAATCTGGCGGCGCGCAAATGGGTGCCTGTTCTGATTGGTCTGATGGGCGGGGCGCTAACCGCGTATATGGCGATGAAAGGGCTGAAAAAGATATGGAAGCCGGATATGATGACCATTATTCTGGCCTCGCTAGGCATGTTTGTTCTGGGCTGGGTTGGCTCTATTTCCTATATCGCTGGTAAAGCCGCAAAAATCGGCAATAAGAAAAAAGAGATTTATACCCTGTTTAATCTGCCGCTTATTATCGGGGTTGCGTTGCTGTGTTTTGCACATGGGGCAAATGATGTTGCCAATGCAGTGGGGCCATTAGCGGCGATTGTTTCAACCTTTAGCGATGCTCCGGCCGATGCAAAAATCAGCATTCCGATCTGGGTGATGATGATTGGTGCTATTGGACTGGCATTAGGCTTGTTGTTGTTTGGCCCGAAACTGATCAATACGGTTGGTCAGAAAATCACCCGCCTTAACGCGCCACGCGCCTATTCGGTTGCTTTGGCTTCGGCGATAACGGTGCTGATTGCTACGTCATTCGGCTTGCCGGTTAGCTCAACCCATATCGCTATCGGGGCTATATTTGGTGTTGGGTTTCTGCGTGAGTATCTGGAATACCCGAATAAGAAACGGATGAAACCGGGGCATATGCTTAACCATACTGCCGAAGACGCGTTTGATAATATATCTGTCCGCATGAAACGGAAACTGGTCAGGCGGCGGTTTGTTTATTCGATTGCGGCGGCGTGGATTATTACGGTGCCAGCGTCAGCGTTACTTTCAGCTACGCTATTTTATGTTTTGATGTTTCTAGCACCCACGGGGTAATTTCCGCAAACTGGCGAATAACGCTCAGATAATCTTCACGATCTGTGACCCGAAAAGCATCTTCTAACAACGACCAGTGCCGTTGCCGCGATGATGCTTCTGGCCATTCCTCGCATTGTTCGGTTACCAAAAGCGGGT
The DNA here is from genome assembly GCA_018701255.1 of Alphaproteobacteria bacterium. Taxonomy (GTDB): domain Bacteria; phylum Pseudomonadota; class Alphaproteobacteria; order Puniceispirillales; family UBA1172; genus UBA12202. The sequence continues at coordinate 9,771 of JABIWM010000074.1, forward strand.
AATATGTGACGGCGACCTTATCCATGTTGTTGTCAATCAGCTTGCCTATCAACATGGTCATGGGAAAATGCTTCAGGATTTTGCCCTTAACGCCGGCTTCTTCGAATGCCTCACGTTTGCACCCTTTTTTGTGGCTTTCACCAGCTTTCAGATTGCCTTTAGGTAAAATCCAGCGGCCGCGCCGTTGGGACGTGACAAACAGAATGGCGATGCGGTCATCCTTAATGGCAAAAGGAATAGCGCCAATTTTATGCTGTAAGGAACTGGTCATATGATGGTCTGCTTCTACTAATAAAATCAACTAGCCCGAATTTATCCGCTACCGCCGCATAAGTAAAGATTGATCCCACATCCGCTGGCAATAATGGCTATCAAAGCGGCCTTGTAAAACCATATGACCGTCATAATATATACCCAACGCAGCACTGATTTTTTTCAGTGTTAAGGCTAGTATGTGTCCGCCAATTGTGCTGCTTGTTTTAACCCTAACAGGATTTTTATCCTTACAGGAGCAGTGCGATTATGACTAATCTAATATATTCAGATATTATGAAAATGGTTGAAAACTCAGATGCAGATAATGATTGGGTTCAACCACAGGTTGGGGAAAATACAGGAATTGAATTCCATATTTATCGTCATGATGTGAATTTAAGATTTGAAATCGATTAAAATGATGATGCTTATTATCCTAATAAAGATTTTAAAGAAAAATGGGCTAATAAATTCGCAGATCCCAAAGCGTTTAGTTATTATGTAAGGCTTTATTATGGTTCGACATGTCTCGAAACATTTATTTTAGTTGCTGTTGATGGGGCCAGAGCGTCAATTCCGCTTCCCACCCTCGAAATTAATGGGGAAAACTCTACAATCATGACAATCGATAGTCTAAGTTATAAAGTAGCTAAAATCTATGATCATATAAAAATCCTTGATGAGTATATCGAGCGTGCAGAATTGACTATTCTTAAATGATTTATGCACCGTAAGAACTAAACGGTGTGTGATGTGGTCGGGATATTATCTTGAGCCTCGACCACATCCGCTGGCAATAATGGCTATTCCGGTAAATAGGGCTGTGCTGTTTATTTTCCAATGGCGACACCTTCCCGTCTTGGGTCTGCGCCACCTTCCAGACCGTTTCTGGTAAACGCTATTGCCTGCAGGCCAGAGTTTAAGCCTCTGGTTTTAACCTTAAAGCCTGTAGAGGACAGGGCTTCGGCCAGTGTTTCGGCATCGGTCCCGCGTTCGAGATCAAATGTTCCAAATCTGTTCACTAAATGGGGCATGGATACCGCTTGCTGAACATTCATATTCCAATCGATATAGGCAATGATGGATTGCGTAACATATCCGATAATCCTACTGCCACCGGGTGAGCCAATGACCAGATAGGGACGGCCATCTTTCATAACAATCGTTGGCGACATTGATGAGCGTGGCCGTTTGCCGGGTTCAACCCTGTTCGCTATCGGCACACCGTCTTCATGCGAACGGAATGAAAAATCCGTCATTTCATTGTTCAGCAAAAAACCACCTTTGGTCATTAATCTTGATCCAAAAGCATTCTCAATAGTCGTGGTCATGGATAAGGCATTGCCATATTGATCTACGATAGAAATATGTGATGTTGACGGTAGCTCCAGACTGTTATCATCAGCAAATAAATGAGCCATTTCAAATTCCGGATTACCGGCTGTGACATGGGGGAGCGCATCCGGCCGATCCAGTAATGCGGCACGGGTGTTCAGATAATCCGTGTCCAGCAAACCATTGACCGCCACGGGGACAAAATCACTATCAGCCATGTATCGCCCGCGATCCGCAAAGGCTAGGCGCGACGCATCACCAATTATCCGCCATGCTTCAGCAGATGTAGGCCCCATCCGGGATAAGTCATAATTTTCAACCATGCCCAGTATCTGACCAACCGTTAAACCACCAGAAGATGGCGGCCCCATCCCACACACATCAAAGCCACGGTAATTCATACAGACAGCTGGCCGTTCTTTGACCGTGTAACCTGCCATGTCATGAAGGTCCAGTAAGCCGGGATTATCCGTTGCCGTCTGCACCGTGTCCACGATATCTCTTGCAATGGCGCCGTTATAAAAGGAAACACCTTTATCGGTTGCCAAGGCAGTGAGTGTTTGCGCATAGGTCGGATTTTTTAACGTCTGGCCAGTGGCAACCGGCTTTCCATCAGGAAAGAAATAACGGGCGGTTCTATCAAATCTGGACAGGCGTGTTTCATCACCGGCAACAAGCATGGAAAGTCTGGGTGAAACGGTGAACCCGTTTTCTGCCAGATCAATACCTGCCACGAACAGATCTGGCCATTTATGCTTTCCCCAACGCTGATGCGCATCCAGCATTAATGCCGGAACGCCCGGTACCCCAACAGACTTGCCGCCTATGACGGCATCGTAAAACCCTAGCGGCTTACCGGTTTCGTCCTGAAATAAGTCAGGGGTGA
>JABIWM010000075.1 GCA_018701255.1 Alphaproteobacteria bacterium
TCGCCGCCATATGGGGCGATTGCCGCCCTGCCACATCTGAAAGGCGTGCTATCGCTGGCACAGGGTGTTGATCACCTGCTGGATGATCCATCATTGCCGCGTGATATAACGGTTGGCCGGTTGATTGATCCGTTTATGTCACAATCCATGGCTGAATGGGTGATGCTGGCGATTTTGAAACAGCATCGGGACGAAGCGGGCTATGCCGAAGCCGCCATCCGCAAAGACTGGGTCTGTTTTGAGCCGCGTATTCCGGCTGATTATACCGTATCGGTCATGGGAATTGGTGCGATTGGTGGCCATGTCGCCGAAAAAATAGCCAATTTAGGGTTTAATGTGCTGGGCTGGTCGCGCAACGAAAAGACAATATCAGGTGTCACCAGTCTAACAGGGACAGATGGTTTTGATCATTGTCTTCATCAGGCGGATTATGTTGTATCTGTATTGCCGCTAACTGATGATACCAGAGATATCTATGACGCGGCGGCGTTCCAGAACATGAAATCCGGTGCTTATTTTATCAATTGCGGACGTGGATTACAGGTTGTCGAAGACGATCTGATTGCCGCCCTTGATCAGGGGCATTTAAGCGGTGCCTGTCTGGATGTGTTCCGCACGGAACCCTTGCCAGCCGATCATCCGTTATGGGTGCATGATAAAGTCACGGTCTGGCCACATGTATCTGCACAGACAAGCCCGATTACAGCGGCAAAACAGGTCATTGCGTCAATCATGGCCATTCGTGATGGTAAGCCGCCGGTCAATCCGGTTGATATCAGTCGCGGCTATTAAATGCGCCAGCGGCTAGGTATTGGCCATATCGCTGATCAGGCTGAACACGGCGCGCATAGCCATAGCTTCGCCGCCTTTGGGTCGGCCGGGGCGAGCGCCCAGATTCCATGCCATGACATCGAAATGTATCCATGGTTGCGGCGTGGCAAGGAACCGTTCCAGAAATAACGCGGCGGTGATAGCGCCGCCATATCGTGATGCACCGGTGCTGGAAAACGCGGCATGGCCTTGATCCAGCTGTTTGCCATAAGGCGCGTGAAGCGGCAGACGCCAGACCGGATCATGGGTTTTCTGGGCATGCAGGGTCATCGCTTGGGCTAATTCATCCTGATTGGTGAACATGGCTGGTAATTCTGTTCCCAGCGCTACTCTGGCGGCACCGGTCAGGGTGGCAAAATCTATTAGCAGATCATTGTCCTGCTGGGAGGCCAGATGCAGGGCATCGGCAAGAACAAGCCGGCCTTCGGCATCGGTATTGCCAACCTCAACCGGTATTCCGGCGGCAGTGTCAATAATATCAAGCGGCCGCATGGCAAGGGCAGAAATGGCATTTTCTGCGGCTGGAATAAGCACGCGTAGGCGAATATCCAGCCCCATCGCCATAATTGCTTTGGCTAGCCCCAGAACATGGGCGGCACCGCCCATATCCTTTTTCATGATTTCCATCCCCGAAGACGGCTTGATATCCAGCCCGCCACTATCAAAAGTAATGCCCTTACCAATACAGGTGATGCGGGGGCCTTTATCGCCCCATGTCATATCAATCAGACGTGGCGCGATTTCTGCCGCCCGGCCAACCGTATGAATGGCAGGAAAGCGTTTGGCCAACGCATCGCCGGTGGTAACTGTAATGGCGGCACCATAGGCATGCGCCAGCTCGGTGGCGGATTGTTCCAGTCCTTCCGGTGTCATAATATTAGCAGGCGTATTGATCAGATCACGGACAAGCGCGGTCGCGTCTGCTAATGCGATTACACGGGCGCGGATGTGATCATCCGCAATAGCCAGTTCTGCTCTGGCAGGTGTGGATTGCTTGGTTTTACGGAAATTGTTAAACTGGTAATTGGCCAATGCCCAGCCAAGCGCATAGTGTTCAGTTGTTTCTGCGTCAGCCGCATCAAGATGGTAGCATCCGGCCGGAAGCTTGCTGGCATGGGCGCCATCATCAAAGCTATTACCGCTATCGGTTTGAAGAATAGATTCTATTTTATGGTTAGCATCTGGCAGATTCAGGATGTTGTGATGTGAGGGCGAAAAATGGTGACTGTCGATCCAGTTTTTCCAGCGTGGCGGCGCCTGATTGTACCACTCATCCCAATTGGATTTCTGGGTTGAGTTAAGACAGCGATGAATAGCGGTGCTGTTATCCGGTTTCGCAATAAGCTGATGAGTAAACATGTCCAACCCCTATTCTATATCAAAATATTCTATATCAAATGACTTATTCAATAATAACGCGGATATGATTAAGCCGCATCCATAATGTAGCACCTCTTAGCCCCAGAAGTATCATAAAGGCCAGCCAGATACCAATCAGCCCAAACCAGATTTCCATCACATACATTAATGGCAGAAACACAATCATTGATACCAGCATGGCGTTTCGCATATCGCGCCCCATGGTCGCCCCGACAAACACGCCATCCATTTGAAACGCGATAACCGACACCACCGGCATGACGACCAGTATGGGCAGTAACTCATGGCTTTTTTCAACAACCTCAGGAATGCTGGTCATTATATTGATGAAAGCATCTCCGAATAAAGCCAGCAGGATAGCCATAATCATTGACATAACGATAGCCAGTTTGGTTGTTTCACGCAGGGTATGATTAAACATGGCTCTATTGCGCCTGCCAATAGCGCTCCCTGTCAACGCTTCGGCGGCATGTGCAAAACCGTCTAGCGGATAGGCGATAGTAGCAAAAATGACAAACCCGATTTGTGATGCCGCCAGCGATACATCATCAATCGCAGACGCCGCGTTAAGCACGATTAGCTCAGACAGAATAATACAGCTGGTTCGGATAGTCAGATCAAAACCAAGCCCCAGATATCGCCGCATCGCCGCAAGGTTGAGGATGACGTGAAGTGGCAGAATGGAAAATGGGGTAATGTTCCGGATAGCCGAAATAACCATCGGCAAAGTCACCAGCAATCCGCAATAATGGGAAATCGCTGTTGCTAATGCTACGCCTTCTACGCGCATATCCAGCCCGTAAACAAAAACAAAATTACCAATAATATTGATTGTGTTAATGGTGATGAGCTGAATAACCGTGGCGCGGATACGTTGAAGCCCGAACATCACCCCAAGGATCACCATATTAATCGTGATAGCAGGCGCAGATATGCAGACAATGGCCAGATAAGTGGTCATGCCGCTACTAACCGCGTCGCTTAGGGTGAGCGTCAGGCTGGCCAGAAATGTGATCAGGGGGATCAGCATGATGGTCAGCAATCCCAGTATGATAGCAACAGATATCGCCCGCCAGAAATGCGTCAGAACCATTGCGCCGTCATTGGCACCGGCCGCTTGAGCCACAAATCCGGTTGTCGCCATGCGGAGAAATCCGAACAAGGCAAGGATAAGGCTGAGGATAAAGCTACCCATCGCCACCGCACCGATATAATGCGGTGCATCCAGATGCCCCATAACCGCCGTATCAACAATTCCAACCAGCGGAATAGAGCTGTTAGCAATAATGACCGGAACCGCAATGCGCCATGTTTGCCGCCGGATAGCCGCACGGTCGTTGCCATCAATGCTTTTTAGCACCTGATCAGGTGGGTTTGATGTCTCATGTTGAGGTGTGTTTTGCTTTGCCATGTGATTATTGACGGCTTCATATGATTATTAGGTGAAACAACTCAGCTTAGTGTTTTCAGGTAACAGAAATAGGGATATAGTGCATCCATGTTTTCCTTGTTTACATCTATACCCCAATTATGGCGAAAATACCCAGCTTTTTTCATTTTGACGGGTGTCATGATGCTTGCTGTTCTGCCGGGGGTGACGCATTTGCCGCCAATGGATCGTGACGAAGCCCGCTATATGCAGGCAAGCCGTCAAATGGTGGAAACTGGTGATGTGATTACCATCCGGTTTCAGGATGAATTGCGCGCAAAAAAACCGGCGGGCATCTACTGGATGCAATCCGCGTCAGCATGGCTGTTTGGTAAGGATGCGCCAGCATCATATCGTCTGCCAAGTGTGATTGGCGGATTTGGCATTATGCTGATCACCTTTATGATGGCCAGACGGATGATGCCGCCTATGCAGGCAACATTTGCCGCCGCGTTTATGGGGTTGAGCCTGATTACTGCCGCTGAAGCAAGGCTGGCAAAAACCGATGCTATGCTATGTTTGCTTATCATGGTGCAACAATATGCGCTCTGGATGATCACCACGCTTGACCGGCAGGGGAAATATGTATCTGGCCGTTATGCGTTGATGCTATGGGTGTCACTCGCGCTGGGGGTGCTGGTGAAAGGCCCGATTGCGCCGGCGGTTCTGGTGTTGACTATGCTGGGGGTAATTTTGCTGGAACGCCGCTGGCAATGGGTGCTGGCAACGCGGCCTTTAATGGGGCTTGTGGTGGTTACGCTGCTGGTGTTGCCGTGGGTATTGCTGGTGACGGCGGCCACAAACGGCGCTTTTCTGGACATTGCCATCAAAGGCGATTTTATCAATAAACTGCAATCCGGACAGGAATCACATGGCATGCCATTTGGCGCGCATCTGATATTCCTGTTGATTATATTCTGGCCGGGCAGTTTGATTCTGGCGCGGGCTATTCCCGGTATCTGGGCGCATCGCAAATCGCCAACCACGCGATTTTTGCTGGCGTGGATTATCCCTTTCTGGGTGATGATTGAATTAACGCCAACAAAATTACCGCATTACAGTATGCCTGTTTTGCCGGCCATTGCCTTGCTGATTGCTTTTTTTGGTTTGCCGGCAAAGCCGCCGGTGCCGCCACGCATTCGCACCTATTCTGATCAGTCATCGGCGGCTTTTGGCTGGCATCTGATCAAAACCCTGTTCTCGCCACCGGTATTGATTATTATTTACGAATATCTGGTGCTGGTGCTTGGGGTGGTGCTGGGCATGGTTATTTTCATTGCGGCCAGTCTTTATGGTGGTTCACTCATATGGGGTGCGCTGGCCTTTATGCTGGCAACGGGCTGTTCGGTGCTGGGGTGGTTATGGCGGCGCAGTGCATCGCGGCCGGTTTATCTGGCCGCTATGCTGATCAGCGCCGCTGGTTTTCATGCCGTGACTTTTGGCGCGGTTTTGCCGGGGATGGATGATTTGCATCTTGCCCCACGGATCAAGGCTGAGCTGGCTAGCAAAAATCTGCTGGATCATCAGATCGCAATCGCCGGATATCATGAACCGTCGCTAGTATTTGCGCTGGGGCAGGATGTGTTGTTATTCACGCCAGATCAGGCGGCGGTTTTTCTGGCTGAGGCTGAAGGCAATATCGCCATTATTGAAGACAGATCAGCACCGCTATTTCTGGATATTCTGGGCGATTTAAACATAAGTATTATTCAACATGGCGCGATTGAAGGGTATAATTATTCACGCGGCAAACCGGTGCGGTTGGTCATTTATACCCGCCAGTGATTGATACCTGTAATTGACGTTAATGGTCTGCTAACGTATACGCTTGGGAAACATGGCTTATTTTGCCCTTGGGAAATGAAATGACTGATCATCCTGAAATTAGTGTTGTTGTGCCGGTGATGAATGAGGCTGGAAATATCCAGCCGCTGATCCATGCGATTGATGCCGCTTTTGCGAAGCGGTCTATTGAGATCATCTATGTCAATGATGCTAGCACCGATAGCACGCTTGATGAGCTGAAAGCAGAAAAAGCTAAATGCAAACATTTGCGGGTAATTACTCACAGTAAGCGTTCAGGCCAGAGCGCGGCATTAAGAACCGGTATCTTTGCGGCGCGGGCAGATCGTATTGCAACGCTAGATGGTGATGGCCAGAATCCGCCTGCTGATCTGGTTGATCTGGAACAGGCATGGAAATCGGCAAAACAGCAACATATGCTGGTCATGGCCGCAGGTGTGCGCCAGAAAAGACAGGATAATCTGGGCAAGCGCATGGCCTCACGCTGGGCAAAACGGTTGCGGGCATGGTTGCTTGGGGATAGCCACCCCGACAGCGGATGCGGGATTAAGGTGTTTGATAGGGCGTTATTCTTGCGGATGCCGTATTTTAATCATATCCACCGTTTTATGCCCATCCTTGCCAAGCGCGAAGGCGCGGAAGTGCTGGCGGTTCCGGTTGGCCATGCCGCCCGACAGGTTGGGTCGTCCAAATATGGCAATCTGGATCGATTGCTGGTGGGCATTGCCGATATCAGAGGCGTGATGTGGTTAATGCGCCGAAGCCCGAAGCGGCTAGAAACACAGGAACTGGAATAATCCCCATGGCTGAGATGATTGCATCGCTTTCGCATATGATAGAACAGGCCGCGATTAGCGTGGCGTGGCTATTGATTACGGTATTTCCGTTTTTGCCGGAAACGCTGGTTGAGTATCCGGAAACAATCATGATTGTGGTTGGCTTTGGTGGGCAGTTTCTGTTTGCCATGCGTTTTATTATTCAATGGATTACGTCTGAGCGGGAAAAGAAAAGCGTTATCCCCATTGCTTTCTGGTATTTTTCCATTGGCGGCGGGGCGGTTCTGTTGCTTTATGCGATATGGCGGCAAGACCCGGTGATTATCTGTGGTCAGGGGCTTGGATTGTTTATTTATTTGCGCAATCTGTATTTTGTATCACGGGATCGCCGCACCAATATATCTGATGCGGATGATGCGTCGCCAGATATATCGTCTGAAAAATAACCGGATGGGCGGTTTAAACCGCTGTATCTGTCATACCCAGTAATATGTTCCAGTGTTCGGATGATACGGGCACAACCGACAGACGGGATTGCCGGACTAGTGCTAAATCTTCTAGTAACGGATTGGCTTTAATGTCGGCCAGTGTCACTGGCTGATTGACGGTTTTTACGGCTTTAACATCTACCATGCCAAACCGTCCGCTTTCATCGGTATGATCGGGATGATAAAGCGCGATGACCTCAACAATACCAACAATCCGCTTTTCATTTACCGAATGATAGAAAAACCCCAGATCACCAATTTCCATGGCTTTCATATTATTTGATGCCTGATAATTGCGAACACCGTCCCAGCCTGTTCCGGTTTCACCGGCATCTAGTTGATCCTGCCAAGACCATGTTGATGGTTCTGATTTAAAAAGCCACATTTTCATATCTGTCTCCTAAGTGTTTTATTCCCATTCCTGATCAACAGGGCGTGCCAGCAGTGTTTTTATTTCGGTGGTAAGTTCCGCGCCATGATTGATGACATTATCAATCGCCGCAATAATTGGCGTGTCAACGCCAAGCGATGATGCTCGCGCCATTAGACTGGCAACGGTTTTTGCGCCTTCTGCCAGATGTGTTGATGGTGGGTTGCCTGATCCTAACGCCAGCCCGTAGGCATAGTTGCGCGAATGGCTGTCTGTACAGGTCAGAAACATATCACCAGCACCGGCCAGCCCGAACAGCGTTTCCTGCCGGCCGCCCAGTGCAAGCGCTAACCGGCTTGTTTCGGCCAGTCCACGGGTAATCAGCGCGGCTCTGGCATTATCCCCCAGATCAAGGGCGGCAGTAATACCGGCGGCAATAGCAATGACATTTTTGACCGATGAAGCCACGGCAACCGCTATCGGATCATTGCTTGTGTAAACGCGCACCGGACTGGATAAAAACAATTGTGCAATCATTTGTGCCATGTGCTGATGATGTGATGCGGCAACCAGACAGCATGGCTTTCCGGCGGCAACTTCATCCGCAAAACTGGGGCCGCAAAGCATAACGATATCTCGCCCCAGATGGTTTTTCGCCAATTCGGGCTGAAGCTCACCTGTGCGGGCTTCCAGTCCTTTAGCGGTAAGGGCAACCGCTGCATGGGCTGGTGCATAAGTGCTGATCTGTTTACATGCATCAGCAGTGGCGGCTACGGGGACAACAACCAGAATAGCATCGGCACCGGTAAGCGCGGTGGCGGCATCTGTTGTTGCCAGATGCGGCGGCGTGATAGGTTGATGATCAAGTCGCGGCGATACGCCATCCATTAATGCGGATGCCATATCAGGCCGGCGAACAAGGATATTAACCTTATGTCCTTGTTGTGACAGAACCGAAGCCAGCGCGCTTCCCCATGCTCCTCCACCGATAACAGCACATGTACTCATGATGCGTGATCCATTTGTTTAGTCATTTCATTTGGTGTCAGGCTAGCCAGTGGCCAGCGTGGAAGCGGCGCAAAATCACGCGAAGACGCGGCCAGTCCGGCATGCCGGTATTCGGCGGCCACCCACGCAATCATGACAGCGTTATCCGTACACAGATTGACAGGCGGCGCATGAAAAGAAAAGCCGTCATTTGCAGAGATATGTTCAAGTCCATTCCGGATCGTCTGATTAGCGGCGACCCCGCCGGCAACAACAAAATCAGGATTAGTTACTTGATAATCATGTTTAAATGCCTGCATAGCGGCGCGGCTTCGCTGGCATAGACAATCACATACCGCCTGTTGCAGGGCGGCGGCCAGATCAGGTTTGCGGGCGGCATCCTTACCGGCGGCATCCCATGCCTGTATAACCGCGGTTTTAAGCCCGGAAAAAGACAGATCACAACCCGGTTTACGGATCATCGGGCGCGGCAGATCAAATCCGGCGGCATCGCCGGTTTTTGCCAGCATTTCTATATGTGGCCCCCCCGGCATGGGTAGCCCCAACGCTTTTGCGGATTTATCGAATGCTTCACCGGCGGCATCATCCAGCGTTGCGCCGTAAAGTTTATATTGCGCGGGGGCTTCGACAGCAAGAATCTGGGTATGACCGCCAGATACCAGAAGCAACAGATAAGGAAATGACACCTGATTGGTGAGCCGTGCGGTAAGCGCATGGCCTTCGAGGTGATTAACCGCATAATATGGCACTGACAACGCGGCAGACATGGCCTTGGCAACCACAGTTCCGACCAATACGCCGCCAATTAATCCGGGGCCAGCGGTAGCGGCAATGGCGCTGAGCTGGCTGGTATCCGTGTTGGCTTCTGCCAATGCTGCTGCAATCACGCCCTCAATCCGGTCGATATGGGCGCGGGCGGCGATTTCCGGAACAACCCCGCCATGGCGTTGATGTACGCTGATTTGTGATGAAATCTGATTCGCAAGAATCTGGCCATCATCGCTAATGATTGCCGCCGCAGTTTCATCACAACTGGTTTCAATACCTAGTATAAGCTGTTCCATATCTTCTTTTAGCGCAATTTAAAGATCAGGTCAGCCGATTTTATAGGGTTTGGACTTGGCAATACCCATCATTTGCGCGTAAACATCATGCTATGAGTAGTTCAGACAATCATCTGTTTAGCGATCATGCCCCGTTAGTTCTGGCTAGTCGGGTATCGCCGCTTGCATGTATTCAGGCCGAAGAGGTGAAAGCACGTCTGGCACCGGTTACGGCCAGTATTGCGACTTTTTCTACCAGAGGCGATGAAGTGCTGGACAGACCGCTTGCGGATATTGGCGGCAAGGGGCTATTTGTTAAATATCTGGAA
>JABIWM010000076.1 GCA_018701255.1 Alphaproteobacteria bacterium
ATGGTTTTGATAAATGGTATGTGGCGATTAACGCTTTGAGAACTGGAAACTCTTACGGGCTTTCGCGCGGCCGTATTTTTTCCGTTCAACAACACGGCTATCACGGGTAAGAAATCCGCCAGCTTTCAGAACTGGGCGAAGCCCCGGCTCAAACCGGATCATCGCGTGGCTAATGCCATGACGAACGGCACCGGCCTGACCGGACAGACCGCCGCCCTTAACCGTAGCAATCACATCAAACTCACCAGTACGTGCGGCGGTTTCAAATGGTTGTGCCAGCATCATCTGCAATACCGGACGTGCGAAATATTCGCTGATATCCTTGCCGTTAATGCTAATCCGGCCAGAACCGCGCTTTAGCCATACACGCGCCGAGGATTCTTTCCGGCGGCCAGTGGCATAGGAACGGCCATGTTCATCAATTCTGGGTTCGGCAACAATGGTGGTTTCGGTTGCTGTTCCTGCATTGGTATCTTTTAATGCTTCTAGCGCGGCCATGCCCTCAGGCTGATCTGCCGGTGCTGAAGCGTTTTCAATCTGGTTTTCATCAGCCATGGTTTATCTCGCTGTATTTTTAGGGTTCATTGCAGCAACATCCAGCTTTTGTGGTTGTTGCGCGGCATGGGGATGCTCATCGCCGGCATAAACATGTAAATGTTTCATGCAAAGACGACCAAGAGGCCCACGCGGGATCATCCGTTCAACGGCTTTGGTAATGACGCGCTCAGGAAACCGGCCATCAAGCAGTTTATCAGCGGTACGGGATTTGATACCGCCCGGATAACCGGTATGCCAGTAATAGGTTTTCTGTGTACGCTTATTGCCTTTAAGCAGGATTTTTTCTGCATTAACAACAATAACATTATCACCACAATCCATATTAGGAGTATAGCTAGGCTTGTGCTTGCCGCGCAGACGCATGGCGATTAATGAGGCTAAACGCCCCAGAACCAGACCTTCTGCATCAACAACGCACCAGTCCTTCTGAATATCGGCCGGAGTAGCCGAGAAGGTTTTGAATTTAGACATGTTAAATCAACCTTATGTGTTAAACTGAAGCGTTTTATAGTCACCAAAACAGCACCTGTCAATGTATTATATTTGCGTATTCCAGATATATTTGTTATTTTTCAATGACTTATAAATACGGTTACATTTTACCACATAAAAGAACAGCATGATACCAGCAAAACAGCCAGAAACGGTCATTGCCCTAGGGGTTAGTTTCAGGCTAAAAATGATTAACAAAACACTGAATTAACAAAACACTGAATTAACAAAACACCGGAACAGACCTGACATGATCGTATTAATTGATAATTATGACAGCTTCACATGGAATCTGTGGCATTTCCTGTCTGATCTGGGGGCTGGTGTAAAAACCGTTCGCAACGATGCCCTTGGCGTTGATGACATTATGGCCATGCAACCATCCGGCATTGTGCTTTCCCCGGGGCCGGCCACACCGGACAAAGCCGGCATCTGCATGGATGTGATCCGCCATGCCAGTGGCCAGATTCCTATTCTGGGGGTATGTCTGGGGCATCAGGCCATAGGCGCCGCTTTCGGTGGTCAGATTACCCGCATTGATCCGCCGGTTCATGGCAAATTATCCTTTATCACCCATACTGGCCAGAGCATATTTAGCGGTTGCGATGACCGTTTTGCCGTATCACGATATCATTCGCTGATCGTAGACGCCGCATCCCTACCGGATTGTCTGGATGTTATTGCCAGCACTGATGCCGGTATAATCATGGGGCTTCAACACAAAACCCATCCTACATTCGGGGTTCAATTTCATCCGGAATCCATTGCTTCTGAAAACGGCTATCGTATTCTTGCCAATTTTTTGCAGAAAACCGGACTTGATAACCCATCCGGCAATGATCACATTGCCACATTAGAATCCCAATTGCTTAACCTGTCGCAAACCCATCCGGAACATATTCATGACTAGTGATCATTCCATGAAAACCCTATTAGGCAAACTGGTTCGCCATCCGCTTACCGATGATGAGATGCAGCAATGTTTTTCTATCATGCTGAATGGCGCGGCAAGTCCGGAACAGATTGCCGGTTTTATCAGCGCCCTTGCTACCAGAGGCGAAACCGCAAGTGATGTTATCACCGGCGTCACCGCATTAATGGAACATGCCACCATTATAAAAGCTCCTGATCAAGCCATGGATATTGTTGGTACTGGCGGTGATGGTATAGGCACATGGAATATTTCCACCGCCGCAACATTCGTTGTTGCCGGTGCCGGTTATCCCGTGGCCAAGCATGGCAGTGTGGCGGTATCATCCAAAAGCGGCGCGGCAGAAGTCCTGTCCCAGCTGGGAATTAAACTGGATGCGGATATGATCCATGTTCAAACTGCTTTAAATGATATTGGCGTCTGTTTTCTGATGGCACCGCGTCATCATTCTGTGATGCGGCATGTGGGGCCGGTTCGGGCGGCGCTGGGGTTCCGGTCAATATTCAACATGATAGGGCCATTATCCAATCCGGCATTGGTGAAACGGTTTATGATGGGGGTATTTTCGCGCGATCTGCTTAACCCTTATGCCGATGCCATGCTTGGGCTTGGGGTCACCCATGCGCTTGTGGTTCATGGTTCTGACGGGCTTGACGAAGTCACCACAACAGGGGAAACACATGCCATGCTAATTCGCGATGGCAAGGCGACTGCTATGACACTGCATCCATCTGATATCGGGTTGCCGGTGGCTAATATTGCTGATCTGGTTGGCGGTACACCTGATGAAAACGCGGCGGCGATGCGCGCCATATTTGCCGGCACGCATAACGCCTATCGCGATATTGTCATTTTTAATGCGGCGGCGGCTATGTTCGGGGCGGGTCATGTGGACAGCCTGACCCGGGCTCGCGATATTGCCGAAACATCCATTGATAGCGGCGCGGCGTTGACCAAACTAGACCAGCTGGCCGCAATAACAAATCGGGAAACAGAATAATGAGTGATGTGCTTAAGCAAATCATTGCCGATAAGGTGATTGAAGTAGCGGCGTTGAAAGCTGATCCGGATAGCCGGTCATTTGCCGCTAAAGCCGCGGACATGCCGCCAGCACGCGGATTTGCCAATGCGTTACGCAAATCATCGGCGCAAGGCTATGGGCTGATCGCTGAGTTCAAACGTGCCTCACCATCACGCGGGCAGATTAATCCGGATGCTGATCCGGCTAATATCGCCCAATCCTATGAAGCGGGCGGGGCTACCTGTTTGTCTGTACTCACCGACCATAAATATTTTGGCGGCCATATTGATGATATGATAGCCGCCAAATCAGCAACGCTGATGCCGGTGCTTCGCAAGGATTTCATAATTGATCCCATTCAAATCATAGAAGCCAGAGCATGTGGCGCTGATTGCATTCTGCTGATCATGTCAGCGCTTAGTGATAGCCATGCCGCAGAGCTGGAATCATGCGCAATAGAATATGGGCTGGATGTATTAATCGAAACACATGATGGCGAAGAAATTGAACGTGCGCTGAATTTGCAATCCCCCATGATCGGGATCAATAACCGTAATTTGCGGACAATGACAACTGATCTGGCCACCGGTGAGGATTTGATGACCTTGATACCGGATGACCGGATTGCCATTGCCGAAAGCGGATTAAAATCCAGCGATGATCTAGCACGCATGGCCAGAGCGGGCGCCAGATGCTTTCTGATTGGTGAGTTTTTGATGGAACAGGACGATATCGCCCCATCGGTTAGCGGTCTGTTGTCCTATCCGGTTCCAGCCAACTGGAAAGACATGACATGAGCAAGGGTATAAACCATCTGACCCATTTTGATGATAACGGCCAGCCGCATATGGTGGATGTAACCGATAAAGCCGCGACCAGCCGGACAGCCATTGCCGAGGGGTTTATCACCATGGCCGCCAATACGTTGCAACTAATCCGCGACAAAGGCCACAAAAAAGGCGACGTATTGAGCATTGCGCAACTGGCCGGTATTATGGCGGCAAAGAAAACCGATGCGCTGATCCCGTTATGCCATCCGCTAGCATTGAGCCATGTATCGGTCACGCTGGCGGTTATGGATGATCGGGTTCATATCACGGCCGAATGCCGTTTGACTGGCCAGACAGGGGTGGAGATGGAAGCATTAACCGCTGTTTCTGTTGCCGCGCTTACGGTTTATGACATGGTAAAGGCGGTGGATAAATCCATGGTGATCGGCGGTATTCGTCTGCTTGAAAAATCCGGCGGCAGATCAGGGCATTTCAAGGCAACTCAAGGCCGATGAATACACCGCTTATCCCTGTTCATGATGCTGTCAGCCGAATTATCGATGCCATGCCTGTCATGACCGGTGAGCGCGTGGATTTATATCAGGCAAATGGCCGTATTCTGGCAGAAGATATGCATGCTTTGCTCACTAATCCACCTGCTGATCAATCTGCTATGGATGGATTTGCCGTTAGCCATCATGATCTGGCTGAAACGCCGGTTGCGTTACGTCTGATTGGGGAAAGCGCGGCAGGGCACCCGTGGCCGCATGCGCTGGCATCCGGAACAGCAATCCGGATTTCTACCGGTGCCAATTTACCCGATGGCGCAGACACCATTATTATTCAGGAAAACACGCAACTGGCCACTGATCCGGATAATGCTGATCCGGATAATGCTGATCAGATGTCTGTTGTGATACTGGACAATGGAAAACCGGGGCGTTTTATCCGCCGAAAAGGGCAGGATTTTTACAAAGGTGATGTGCTGGTTAGTGCTGGCACCAAACTGGATGGACGTATGATCGGATTGCTGGCGGCGGGCGGCCATCATACATTAATCACCCGCAAAAAGCCGGTTATTGTCATTGGTTCCACCGGAAGCGAGCTGATTGAGCCGGGGCAACAGCCTGTTGATGCGGCACATCCGGCACAGATCATGTCAAGCAACACCGTCATGATTGCCAATATGGTTACGGATATGGGCGGGCATGCCATTACCCTACCCCCGATTGCTGACCAGAATGACGCGCTTGAAACCGCGCTATCAGGCATAACGGATGCAGATTTGCTTATCCTTACCGGCGGCGCATCTGTTGGCCGGCATGATCTGGTTTCTGCCAGAATGAAAAACAGGGATACGCTTAATTTCTGGCGCATTGCAATGCGGCCGGGCAAACCGATGATTTTTGGCCAGATGGATATTGCATCTGGTCTGATTCCGTTTCTGGGGTTGCCGGGCAATCCGGTTTCGTCTGGCGTATGCACGCTGATTTTTGTTCGTGCCGCCATTGATGCCATGCTTGGCCTATCCACCGGTATCATGACGCGCAAGGCGGTTCTTGCGGCGACCATCCCGGAAAATGACGAACGGGAAGAATATATGCGCGGCATGATCAGCCATGACGCCATGATCGGGCAGGATATTTTTACTCCTCTATCATCACAGGATAGCGGCAAATTGATGGACTTTGCCCATGCCAACGCATTAATGATCCGGCCAGCACATGCCGCGGTCATGAATACCGGTGATCTGGTTGATGTGATCATACTCAAATAGTAAGCATGGTCAGCAATAACGGTTAACGTAAATCATCCCTATCATGCGATAGGTAAGTTGCTTGACTTATTGTACAAAACATGAACAAATAGTGATCATAGAGGCATCATATAACATTTATATGCAGGCGCGTTTAGCGGAGAAACACATGCTGACCAAAAAACAACGTGATATGCTAACACTCATCATTCACCATGTTGAAGAATATGGCATTGCCCCCAGTTTTGAAGAATTATGCGCGGCCGCCGGTTTAAAATCCAAATCCGGTATTCACCGACTTATGTCTGCCCTCGAAGAACGCGGCTATATTGCGCGTTTGCATAATCGCGCACGGGCGGTTGATATTCTGCGCCATCCTGACGGGTCTGCTTATGTGCAATCAGCGGCTATGGCTTCAATTCCTGATGCATCCTTAGCGCCAGCACCGGAAAATACCGGCGCTGTTATTGATATCCCCTTATTGGGAAAAATTGCCGCCGGTACGCCGATTGCCGCGATATCCGATCAATCAAATACTATGCCTATCCCCGAACATATGCTTGGACGCGGCGAATATTTTGCGCTCATCATTGAGGGCGATTCCATGATTGACGCTGGCATCATGGATGGCGATACGGTGATAATAGAAAAAGGCGACACCGCACAAAATGGCGATATTGTTGTTGCCTTACTGGAAGAAGACAACGAAGCAACCTTAAAACGTCTGCGCCGAAAATCATACAGCATCGCGCTTGAACCAGCTAACAGCAAATATGAAACGCGTATCTTTGGCCCTGATCAGGTAAAAATTCAGGGCACATTAAAAGGACTTATCCGGCAATATTAACCGAGTGGATCATAATATCTGACGATTGGTCCTCACTTTCATCAAACTGGCCTTTTGCTGGCTTGCTATAAATAAGAACGCCGCCTTGCCGGATCAGATCATTGCGATCAAATAACGGACTACCATCCCGACATGGATAACTGGCATTGACCAGAGCAAGCACAACATCGGCGGTCTGGCACGCTATGGTTAAATCTGCCCGCGCCCACACCATCGCAAATATCTGACCATTGGCTGTGGTGATATAGCAACTGTCTTTATAGCAAAATACATCTGCTTTATTGTTCTGATCTATGTGTTCTGCTTTTTTCAGATAATCCCTGACATAGATTAATTCCGACCGGCCAAACGGTTGCGCTAATATCTGGGCGGTAAAGCCTTTTGTTTTGGTGGTGCTGGTTAAAACATATCCATCCGCGCTCATCACTGCCAGTACAGGTTTACCATAATTCACCACCATACCGGCCACCGGACGGGGATCATTCCACCATAATCCCAAAGCTACCATAAACACAATCACACTTGCCGCGCGCCATAACCCCGATGCAATGCCAAGAATAATCATGGCAACGGCCAGCAAAACCGTCACCGTTCCAGATGGCGGAAATACCGCCAGTCTTGCCCCATCCAGTGATGAAATATATTCTGCCGCGTAAGATAAGCTGATAATACCGGCATTCATCACATAAAGCGGCAAGGCTTCTGCCCCGAAAACCGATAGCACCATTGCCGCCACACCCATTGGCATAATGATTAATCCCATTAATGGCATGCCAATCATATTTGCGGCCACCGACCATGATGTAGTGATGCCAAAATGATAGAGCGCAAATGGCATGGATGCGAAGGATGCGATCAGCGATGACATAGCAATCGCCATAAAATACCGCCAGAGCCGAATAAACCATGGGCGCGGCCGGGGCACATGATGGGTCAACCATAAATTCCACGCCACAACAAGCGCAAATACAGCGGAAAACGACATCTGGAAAGCCGGGCCAAACAGGCTGGATGGTGCTGATAGCAATATGATAATCGCCGCCACCGCCACATGATGCAGAGTAATGCCCCGGCGGGACATATAAACCGCAATCA
>JABIWM010000077.1 GCA_018701255.1 Alphaproteobacteria bacterium
AGAACTGGCAGGGGCATGAAGTTTATCAGCAAGGTCAAAACGCACAATCGCTTCTTGCAGAATATCATTGCCGTTTCGGTTGCTGGTTCGGCCGGAATAGCCTGCGACATCAATATTTTGTTGCACGGTTAAGCTTCCAAACACCCTCAGATTCTGGAAGGTACGGGCGATGCCGCGATGCGCGCGCTGATGGGCGGATAGCTTATCAACAGACTCGCCATTTATCGATATTGTGCCTGTAGAATGACGAAGCAATCCGGAAATAAGATTAACCAATGTGCTTTTCCCAGCACCGTTTGGGCC
This sequence comes from Alphaproteobacteria bacterium, assembly GCA_018701255.1. Lineage (GTDB taxonomy): Bacteria > Pseudomonadota > Alphaproteobacteria > Puniceispirillales > UBA1172 > UBA12202. Next base: position 304 of record JABIWM010000077.1, read on the forward strand.
TATTAACCCTCGCACCTCACCCGGTGCAATGGACATGCTGACATTCTGTACGGCTTTGACCCCACCAAAGGTTTTTGATACGCCTTTCAGCTCAAGCATTCTGTATTTCCTCAATTAGGTTTGCTGTTGTCACCTGACGGCAATACCCCTTTATGGTTTCTAAGGAATGATCATGCCTTTTTGGGGTATAAGTCAAACAGGCATCTGTCACTTGTGTCACCAGATATCCCAGATCACAGGCATCACGGATGGCGCTTTCGACACATTGGTCTGTGATAAGCCCTGAGATAACCAACTGCCGCACGCCCAGATTGCGTAGAATGTAATCAATATGCGTGGAAATAAATACCGAAGATGAAGACTTGGGAAGAACAATCTCATCTCCTTTTGGGGCAATCTGATCAATCACTTTTCCGTCCCATGACCCTTTCGGGACATGAAAGCCTGTGATTTTGTAATCCAGCGAACGATCACGGCCATCTTCGGTCAGGCTTTCGATGGTTGTGTACATCACCTCAATCTTTTTTTCGCGGAAAGCCGTTTGCAATGCCTGCATATTAGGGATCACCCGGCTTTCCAATTCGTCAAAATACCAGCCATATTTTTTATGAAAACTTTCTTCAGGCAATCCTGCAAACTCTGTCCCATTTTTATGGGCAGAAAAATTTTGAACATCTACAAACAGAAGCGCAGAGTGTTCAGGAACAAGAGGGACTTCTCTGGTTAATGTCATGGCAGGGACTCCATTAATTCGGTTATGGCTTCGGCAAGCAGTTCTGCCCAGAATTTTGCCCCTTCAGGATGGTCGATCTGGTCATTGCGAATCTCAATAAGGCAATGCGCCAAGCCAAGGGTTTCAGCATAATGGGGAATAAACCAGTCGGTTTCATTATCAATGGTGTAAGGCGCATTGATTGCCAATTCCAATTCAGGATGGCGTTTGGCAATTGAGGTAATCAGGCTCTCGGCGGTACCAAGAGATGCCCGTGTCAAAAAACCTGCTTGCCAGGGGCGCGATTTACCATCCATTTCAGGGGTAAAAGAATGAATGGAAAACGCCGCCCGTCTTGGCGTTTCAAAAAGGCGCTTAATTGCCGCATTCATGGGATCGAAAATGGCTTTGACCCGATCAGCTTTTTCGGATTGGCAGGCCGCTATATTCGCAGGGATATGCGCATGATCACTCTCGAAAGGAATGGATTGTGGTGTAAGAGGGGGACGATTACAGTCGATCACCAAACGGGAATAATGTTGAATGACAAGCGGCGCTTCAAGCAGATTTGCAATTTGCCGGGCGACCATTTCGGCGCCAATATCCCATCCACGATGACTATTCAAGACCTCAGCGCTGACTCCCAAAGAGCCTAGTGTTTTAGGGATAGCACGGCCAGCATGCTCACAAACCAGCACCATATCAGAGGGCTTATTACCATGCAGAACTTCTACTGGTGATGGGTCTGTTTTTCCTATAAGAGGCGAAGCTAAGACTTGATTCATAAAATGAGTATAAAGAAACAAAAAACCCAAAGTCAAATGTTCTATGATTGACTGAATGATTAATTTCATAAACTATAAGCGGCATGAATATCAGAAGACGAATTGAAAAAGCAGCGACCGGTTTCACTCCTTCAGAACGGAAACTTGCCTCTGTGCTGTTGTCTGATTATCCCTATGCCGGATTGATCAAAATGCATGAACTAGCTGATCAGGCAGAGGTTTCTCAGCCATCAATATCCCGATTTGTGATTAAAATAGGGCTGTCTGGATTTCCGGAATTACAAAAGCATCTGATGTCAGAGTTGCGCGAAGGCAATCGCTCGCCTGTGGATATTCACGCCACATCTGAGCAGATCAAAGGCGGCTACTTAAATGGCTTTCTTGCCCTTGCGGCGGAACAAATGGCGTCAGCGGGTCAGGCGGTAACCGAAAGCCAGTTTGAACAGATTTGCGGTTTGCTGGCTAACCCGAAACGCGCGATTTACGCGGTAGGGGGAAGAATAAGCGATACCATAGCACAGCACCTTTCTTTTCATCTTCGCCAATCGCGTGAGCGTGCCTATCATCTGCCAAGAGATTCAGAGGACTGGCCAGAATATCTGTTGCGAATGAAACCCGGGGATGTGTTTTTCCTTGTTGATTTTCGGCGCTATCAGAAAAACCTCTGGCAACTGGCGAAACAGGCGCAAGCCCAGAAGGTTCAGGTGGTGTTAATGACGGATAATTGGCTATCACCTGCAACGCGATATGCATCAGAAGTGCTGGTTGTTCCCATCGAAACAGGTACTATCTGGGACAGTTATGCTCCGGCGCTGGCCTTGACCGAAGCCTTGGTTACCCGTGTGGCGGAAAAAACATGGGGGCAAACGCGGAAACGGATTGAGGCATGGGATGCCATGCGTGATGAATTTATGGAGAGAAAACATGAGCAAATTATCGACCGTTGAGGATAAAAACGCGAAGGGGCAATTGATCTTTGCGGCGACTTGCGATCTTGCCGGTAAGGTACGCGGAAAGGCTTTCCTGAAATCAGATTTAGAAAGACGACTAAAACGTGGCATGGGCTGGGTTCCCACCAATGTTCTGATTAACTGTTTTGATGGCATTGGCGATACGCCTTTTGGGGCGCTAGGGGATTTGCTGCTCATTCCCGATCAAGCCGCCGCGGTCAATGCGGATTTTGGCACATATTCAGAACATTTTATGCTTGGTGATATTGTGACACTGGATGGTGAGCCATGGGATTTTTGCACCCGCGCCATTCTTAAATCTGCCCTAGCCCGGCTAGAACGCATTAGCGGCGTCAGATTAATCTCTGCCTTTGAGCATGAGTTTCAGCTCAAGAGAGATATGGGATTAATTGGCGAGGGCTTTGGCCGGTCTGGTTTTGAAATGCAGCGCCCGTTATGTGAAACCCTAATGCAACAAATTCATGCGGCAGGACTTTCCCCTGATAGCATTATGAAAGAATACGGCCCGGAACAATATGAAGTAGTAATCGCCCCCGAAGAAGGGGTGCGCGCGGCGGATGCGGCCGTGATCTTAAAAGAACTGACACGTTCAACAGCAAGGTTTCATGGCGAAGACGCTACCTTTACCCCGATCCGTGACCCTGCCAGTGTCGGCAATGGTGTCCATATACATATGAGTTTTCTGAACGCGGATAATACCCCTGCTACTTATGATGCGGACAGGCCATATGGGATGTCCGCTTTGACCGGCTCGTTTGCTGCCGGGGTGTTGAAATACCTTGATGCCATTATCGCAATCACCGCCCCTTCGGTGATCTCTTATTTGCGGCTGACCCCGCACCGGTGGTCTGCGGCGTTTAACAATTTGGGCTTTAGGGATAGGGAGGCCTCACTTAGGATTTGTCCGGTTACCGCTAAAGAGCCTACCGATATCGCAAGACAGTATAATATTGAATACCGCGCCGCTGATGCGGCGGCTTGCCCTCATCTGGCTTTAGCCGCGGTTGTCCATGCTGGCTGTCAGGGCATCGAAGAGGGATTGCCTGCTCCTCAACCAACCGAAGAAGATATTTCTCTTCTTTCTGTCGCCGATTTGTCAAAGCGTGGATTTGTTCGCTTGCCAGAAACCTTGGATGGGGCGCTAAATCGCTTTATCGAAAATGATGTCGTCAGAGGCTGGTTTCCTGACACATTCGCCAGTGTCTATAAAGCTCATAAGGAAAGTGAAATTGCCCATGTAGCTGATATGGATACGGCGGCACGCTGTCAGCTATATGAGTCCGTGTATTAAATGATATTTAGGGGCGGTTGCGCACCCCCGCAATTAAACTTTTCTAATAAAGCACTCTGTTTGATCTTAGTGCTTTTAACCGCATCCTTTTTTACAGAACCAAAGCCGCGAATTTGTTCTGGCAATTCTGCAAGATCAACAGCAATATTGTAATTATCCTTATTTATTCCCGCTATTACCAAGTTTATCAGGTCTTGATATTCTGCAATGAGGTCATGTTCCATCCGTCGTTCTGATGTATATCCAAACACATCAGCCCAGCTGCCACGCAAGTGTTTTCCGTATGCAAGTAATTTGAGAAATGGCCGTATCCATCCCCCGAAACGTCTTTTTCTTGGGCGGCCGGTGGCGGCATCAACGCCACCCAGAAAAGGTGGAGCAAGGTGATGGATCACCCGATAGTTACCATCAAACTGGTCAGCAATAGATTGCTTAAATTCAGAACCTGTTAACAGTCTGGCAACTTCATATTCATCCTTAAAGGCCATAAGCTTGTAGAGATTTTTTGCTACGGCAATGGTTAAACGTTTTTGGGAATCGGTATCTGCTTCACAAACTGATGTAATCAATTCTTCATAACGTTTTGCATAACCTTTATTCTGATAACCGATAAGGCGGCCAGCGCGATCTGCGATGATATCTTCAAGTGTTTCTGTTTCTTTGCAGTCATTATTTTTCATATCGAGCCAGTCGGGATTATTCGCATAAGCCCGCCCCCAGCCAAAGGCAGCTTCATTGAGCGCAACCGAAACATTATTGAAACGGATAGCTTTAATAATCGCTGCTTCAGAAAGAGGGATCAGTCCGCGTTGCCAGGCCACTCCAAGTAGAAAGAGATTAGCGCCAATCGTATCACCAAGGAGCTGTTGGGCAATAGCTGTTGTATTAACAAACACGCAATGTTTTGCGGGTACGGCATGTTGAAGTCGTTCACGCATCTGCTCTGATGGAAGCGCGAAGTTACGGTCACGCACAAAATCACCTGTCATCATCTCATGGGTATTCGCTATGATATGCGCATGTGGACGGAGCAGGCCAAGGGCTTCATGCCCTGCACTTGTAAGTAGATCGCTACCAAGTAAGAGGTCTGCCGTACCCGGCGCAACACGAATAGCTTTGATCTGCGAGGGTGAGGCGGCCAAACGGATATGGGTAGTAACCGCACCGCCCTTTTGTGCTAGTCCGGCCATATCGATTAATCCCACCCCTTTGCCTTCTATATGCGCGGCCATGCCAAGTAATGCGCCAAGGGTGACAACGCCGGTGCCGCCAACGCCAGTGATCAAGATGCTTCTGGGCTGGTCAAGATCAAGGAGAGGTTTTGGCAATGGTAAATTGGCGGGGACTTTTGCAAACATGTCTGGCTTGCGAAGCTGGCCGCCTTCAATGGTAACAAAGCTCGGGCAGAAACCTTTGAGGCAGGATACATCCTTATTGCAGGCAGATTGATCAATTGCCCGTTTTGTGCCAAGTGGTGTTTTCAGCGGCAGGATTGCCACGCAGTTCGATTGTGCGCCGCAATCGCCGCAACCTTCACACACATCGGGATTGATCATCACCCGGCGTGGCGTATCAGCAACAAGCCCCCGCTTGCGGCGGCGGCGGAGTTCTGTCGCGCAGGTCTGAACGTAAATAAGTGCTGACACTCCTTGCACTTTAGCAAGTGCACGCTGAACAGGTTGAAGCTGGCCACGGTCATGTACCCGAATACCGGCGGCTAGTCCTGACGTATCAACAAGCTCAGGTTGATCGGTTACAATCTCAACTTTAGACACACCAGCGGCCAGCACTTCTGCCGCTATCTGGGTTGGTGATAAACCGCCTTCATGCATTTGCCCACCTGTCATGGCAACGGCATCATTAAATAGAATTTTATAGGTAATATTTACTTTTGCAGCGATGGCTGCGCGGATTGCCATCAGGCCAGAGTGATTATAAGTGCCATCCCCAAGGTTCTGAAATACATGTTTGCGCTGGGAAAAAGGCGCCTCACCAATCCAGTTGGCTCCTTCGCCGCCCATCTGGGTATAACCCTCGGTAGAACGTTCCATCATCTGGCTCATCCAGTGGCAACCGATACCGGCATATCCCCGTGCGCCTTCGGGCAGGATGGTTGAGCTGTTATGTGGGCATCCGGCACAGAAATAGGGTGTGCGGGCGATATCCAGAGGATTGAAGCTATTTGCTGGATAGAAGCGTTCTGCTATCATTTTATCATCCGGTAGATGTGAAGCTAACTGCCGGGCTATTAACATTGGGTCAAGCACCCCATCGGCAGGAAATAGCACGTTGCCGGCTTCATCCTTCTTGCCAATAATCTCAGGTGCGTTTTTATGACCATAGAGGATTTCACGCGCCTGCCCCTCAATAAGCCCGCGTTTTTCCTCAATGATAATCAGTTTATCAAGGCCAAGGGCGAAGGCTTTCAGCCCCTCTGGTTCAAGCGGCCATACCATACCAATCTTATAAGTGGTGAGGTTTAGTTTCGCGGCTTGCGCCTCATCCAATGCAAGCAGGGTTAGCGCAGATTGTGTATCCATCCAGCTTTTGCCTGTGCTGATAATTCCGATTTTCGGCGTTTTACCACGAGGCCAGATGATATTATCAAGATGATTTGCTCTTGCGTAAGCCTGAGCAGCATTGAGCTTATAGCGATGAAGCCGCCGTTCCTGTTCATGACGGTCATCGTGCGCACGGATATTGACACCACCCTCAGGCAGGGCGATATCAGGAAATATCGGGGGTGGTAGATCGGCGGTAAGATGAACTGAGCCACTGCTTTCAATATTGTCCTTGACGCATTTGAGCCCCACCCATAATCCGGAAACACGGCTCATTGCCCAGCCATGCAAACCATAATCAACAATGTCTTCTATATTGGCGGGGTTCAATACTGGCATCATTGCATCGACCAGAGCATATTCACTTTGATGGCAAGTCGTGGAACTTTCACAGGAATGATCATCACCCATGAGCATAAGCACACCGCCCTTATCTGCACTGCCAGACAGATTGCCATGACGGAAGACATCACCAGACCGGTCAACTCCGGGTCCCTTGCCATACCAGAGCGCAAAAACCCCGTCTTTTGTTCCCTCGCCACGAATACTTGCCTGCTGAGTCCCCCAGATAGCCGTGGCTGCCAAGTCTTCGTTGAGAGCAGGCTGAAACCGGATATCTGCTTTATCAAGATATGCGCTGGCTGATACAAATTGCTGGTCAAGTCCGCCGAGGGGGGAGCCGCGATAGCCTGTCACATACCCACAGGTATTCAACCCCATCATCCGGTCACGTTCTGCCTGTATCAGGCAAAGACGGATGATAGCTTGAGTGCCTGTAAGAAATATGCGGTCGCTGGTAAGATCATATTTATCATTTATAGATATCGGTGCCATAACAGATAATGGGGTGTCATCACCGCCAGAATCATCAGGTAATGGTGGTTTAATATCACTTTCCACAGCAACCTCCTCTAATAACTGAAAAAGGATATCACCAACATGACAAAATTAATCACTAAAACATGCTACAATCATTTGATAATTTAGAGGATTATGCTAATATTTGCTTTATGGATAAAATTGATCTGAATATTCTCAACGAATTGCAGCATAACGCTCGCATCACCAATCAGGAGCTGAGCGAAAGGGTAAACCTGTCGCCCACGCCATGTTTAAGACGTGTGAAAATGCTAGAAGATGCGGGCATTATCAAGGGATATAGTGCGATTGTTGATCCCGAAGCCTATGGGTTGCCAATTATGGCTTTTGTTTCTGTAAGGCTTGAGCGCCAGACGGAATCTGAGATTGTTAGCTTTGAAAAGGCTATGACGGAACTAGATGAGGTTGTCGCCTGCTATTTGATGTCGGGTCGTCATGATTATATGTTGCAGGTTTTTGCGCATTCACTCAAAGACTATGAGAATTTTGTCCGTAAAAAACTGACGCATGTTTCCGGCCTTGGCGAACTGGAAACACATTTTGCCTTTGGCCAGGTCAAACGGTCAATGTCGCTGCCCCGAGTAAATATGCACCCATAAGTTTCTGCCAGTTAATCTGAGAAATCCAGTCAGCCTTAAATCTATTCCCAACCATTATGTCCATGTGACAAAATCAGCTGGTGATATGTGATTGATAGGTAATTTTGTTTTTCAGTAAAATGATCCTTGCTGTTTAGTTTATATAAGATATTGTTTTTTCATGACATTTAAGAACGAAGATAATGGTCACAATGTCCTTAATGAGATATTTGGTTACTCGAGTTTCAGGCCGGGTCAGCTAGAGATTATTGAGGCCATTTTAACTAAGCGGAATGTAATGGTTGTTATGCCCACGGGTGCGGGTAAGTCACTTTGCTATCAAGTGCCGGCAATCTACTCAAAGCAGAAAACGATCATTATCTCACCGCTGGTTGCCCTTATAGATGATCAAGTGACCGCGCTTTCGCAGTTAGGCGTTAAAGTTAGTAAACTTCACTCAGGAATGTCGCGTGATGAAAATGTTGATCAGTGGCGACAATTTGCTTCGGGGGCGTCAAACATCCTTTATATGAGCCCAGAGCGATTGATGCAGCCAAGGATGCTGGATGCATTGCAACGTCAGTCGATAGGAATATTTGTGGTTGATGAGGCGCATTGTATCTCAAAATGGGGTGCGGATTTTAGAACGGATTATCAAGAACTGGCTCAACTGAAACGGCTATTTCCGGACGCAGTAGTTGCCGCATTCACCGCCACCGCAGATAAGGCAACACGGGCAGATATCGTTGACAAACTGACTGGTGGCAATTGCGAAGTATTTGTTAAGAGTTTTGACCGGCCAAATCTCTCATTACAAGTGTCGCCAAAGCAGGACTTTAAAGCAAAATTACTGAACTTTCTCTTAGAAAGAAAAGGCCAGAGCGGCATTGTTTATTGCCTGTCGCGAAATGAAACAGATCAAGTTTACGAGTTTCTGAAAAAAAATGGGTTTAACACCATTTCCTATCATGCCGGAAAATCGGCTGAACACAGGAGAGAATCACAAAATCGTTTCATGACAGAAGATGCCGTAGTCATGGTTGCTACAATTGCTTTTGGAATGGGAATAGATAAGCCGGATATTCGGTATGTTGTGCATGCTAGTATGCCAAGTAGTGTTGAGGCTTTCTATCAAGAAATTGGCAGAGCGGGCAGGGATAACGCGCCAGCAGAAACACTCATGTTTTATGGTCTGCAAGACATTGTTAAAAGACAGAGAATGATATTCGATGGAGAAGGAAGTGAACAGCACAAGCTCTTAGAATATAAAAGACTTGAGGCACTGATAGGATATTGTGAAACGACATCCTGCCGAAGGCTGGCGCTTCTGTCATATTTTGATGAGTCCGTTGTGAATTGCGGAAACTGCGATAACTGTCTGCATCCGCCTGATATGCAGGATGTCACTAATCTAGCCAAGTTATTAATATCGGCGGTTAAGGAAACAGGTCAGTATTTTGGAGTAGCGCATATTATTGATGTTGCGCGCGGGGCAGATACGGCAAAAATAAAAGCTCGTTCACATAACCAAATAGGTGTCTTTGGTTTAGCGGCTGACCAATCAAAACCGGTTCTGCAGTCTATCATCCGCGAATTGATTGCGGTTAATGCTCTTAAAGTCAATTTAGAAAAATATGGCGCCTTAGAAATCACAGACAAAGGAAGCAGGATTCTCCGTGGTAGTGAAACGTTTATGGCCAAGGTTTTATCCAAAGTGATTACATCCACAGCGCCCACGGAAAACTCAACTGTAACGCCCGCCATTTTAGAAAATAATCAAATGCTTTTGGTAGAACTTAAAAAATTGAGACTTGCGCTAGCAAAAGAGCGTTCAGTGCCAGCATTTGTTATTTTTTCGGACAAGACACTCATACAAATAGCCAATGAATTGCCAACCAGTGAAGAGGAATTTTTGTCAATTAACGGAGTTGGAAAAACTAAACTTAAGGCGTTTTATAAGCCGATCTCAGATATCATCACATTGTTCATCAAATCGACTGGCGCGGACGCGCGGACAGCTGAACATATTGCGGTTAGCGATCAGTTATAATTCCGGTTTTACTTAATTGGCGTAGCACCGGTTTCCATATGAATGATCTTACCATCTTTTAGTGGCTTCTGAACCAGCATCGCAAACACGGCGTACCGTGCTTTCGGCAGATACATATTGAAAAATCTTTTGCGCCCAAATTCCAGTAGTGGTTGGATTAACAATAGGGTTTGGATACGCGCAGGATAAGGATAATTCAGCCGCAAATAACGGCTTGTTTAACTCAAGGCGTGTAACAGATCAGTTGCTTGTTCTTGCGCGGTTTCTGCCGATAGCTTTTCGATGGGTTTTCCAAGAAATTGAAATAAGGCTTGCTGGGTTTCTTCTGTGAAAAATATGGTTCCGTCTTCGGTCATGCTTGCTATTCCATCCCATGGTAAGGACGCTTCGTTAACCGCGATAGCTTGTTGCATCGACCATTCGTCAGGAAGATTAAAGGCCATTCCCGTCTTACTTACCCGGACAGGATAGCCCCCCACATAATGCCCAATACCGGGCAAATGAATAGCCGTTTCTGTTGCACCGGTCAGGGCGCGCAGGGCGACAAGAGCAGAAGAAGCCGTTACCCGATTAAAATGCAAATCATAGGGAAAGGCAAAAGGCTGGCGCAGGGCTTTTTCAGCAATATTAGTAATGTCTTTATTATCTAATGAAGCCTTGAGCATATAAGGCGGTATTTCATGGGGTATGACATCATTCAAAACGAAATACTCAAATGCGTGTTGCGCGACTAATTTTACGTCAACTTCAGCTGGGTTAGCTCCTAGAGCGCGGCTGACTTCCATTTGTATCTTGGCGATAGGTTCTTGAACATTACCTATGCCGCAATCAGGCCCAAAACCGGTTCGGTTAAGCATGGCGTTAATCACATCCGGAAACGACGCGCCAATCCAGAAAGCATCAATATTAGCCTTAGCGATCTGATTGCGAAAAGTTTGCATCAATGACAAATGCAGAGCAGTGTAACCGGCAAATGGAATATGAATATTACTAGGTGGCAGTTTCCACCAGGGAAATAGAGAAGGAGCAGAAAAAATATAATCTGGATTTATATTTCTCAGTTTAGTTGGGAAATCATTGCTATGAACATCTAAATCCTCTGCGATGATTTGTGGAAAATATCCCTCGATCCCTGCCCCTAATAGCGCATTATTAACTCTTTTCTGCGCTTTATTGATATCTCTGCTGGCAACGATAATAGTAGAAAATATATCGGTTCTTGCAACCGCTTCTAACAGATGTGTCGCAAGTTCGCCAATAGAGATAAAAAGCAGTGTCGGTTTATTCATAATACATATTTTCTAAAATGTTTCTCAAGCCGCATGATAATATTCGCCCAAATTTCTGCTATTCCTCTAGCAATATTCCCCTTGGCAATATCCCCCTTGGCAATATTTAAGGCAAGCATATTTGAGCGGCAAGTAACAGTGTCAGTGCATCCCCGCCACCCAACAAGCATGGTTTTGTTAAGCGGCAACAAAAGCATTTTCACCAGCATCAATGGTATTGTGGATATTCTGGCGAATAAATAAGGGTATTTCTGGGCTGGTTGGATCGAAAATCCCGCATCCCTTTAGCGCGTTATATCGGTTTACCGATGGGCCAAGAAATTGAAAAATAGAACGATAGCAAGATATATCCTGAACAGATTCCATTGTGTTGCCTAAACCTAGACCTGAAAAAAACTGCTGGCGGGTTAACGTGGCAAATAAGGTGGTATGCCATATGGTTTGACCAAGCCATCTCTCACGCTCAGATATATAAAGCCTGTGCCCAGAATAATATGCGATACCGTCATATTTGGTAACACTTGATGATCCGTCAATATTGACCAGTCTTTCAATTGATCGCGTTCCTATAAGCCCATCAACCTCAAACAGCTGAATAAGGCTACGTTGAATCATGCTTTTTTTAGCCTTAACAATGAAATGATTGTAATAAAATCCCAAGAATGACCCCATATCATTAATAGATTGCGATTTTTTTTGCACCTCGGAAATAAATTTATTTGAAAAGGACTGATTATTCTGGCCAGTTTTAATTGGCCGGATGGTAATCAATTTCCGGAATTCATCATGCGGTAAAAGCAGCTCCCAATCCTCTAGCCCGAAATAGTCACAAATCATCTGCAGACTGCGAAGTCTTGGTAAAGACCGGCCTGAGAGATATTTAGTGAATTGCTGTCTGGATATTTTTATGTCATTGCAAACATCAGTGATTGATGCGCTATATCCGATCAACAGGCGTAAATTTTTGCCTAGATTCTGATGTTTCATGTTAAATGACCCCCTCTTTTCAATAAAATCATCTTTTCAATAAAATCCTTAATGACTAGGTGACGCGATAAGCATACTAAAGTTGACTAATAGCGTCAATAAATAGGGTTTTATCTATATGAATCAGATTAAAATTACGACATAGTTTTTATGTGAGCGTTGATATGGGCTTATTTGAAGGTCAGATCAAACGCTTTTAATTTCGAGGAGTAATGTTTTAGGGAGGCTAAGCAAAATGTCTGGAAATAAAATGATTAGAAAAATAGAAAGCGTATCAATGCGGCTGGTAACAGCGTTCATACTGTCGTTCGTTTTCTTAACTGGAACAATTAATATTGTAAGAAGTGATGAATTAAACGTCAGACTCGGAGAAGATTTTACTACACTTGATCCGGCTTTCTGGCAAAGTGGCGCAGATTTGACAATGATCAATGTGTTATTTCCGAAACTAATCGAATTTAAATCAGGATCAGATTGGGAATATGAACTGCAAGCCGCTGAGTCCATTGAACAGGTTGATGAATTGACGATCAAATTCACCCTGAAGCCCGGACTTATGTGGACAGACGGTTATGGTGAAGTAACAACCGAAGATGTGAAATATTCATATGAACGTTACATCGACCCAGAATTAGCATCACCAATTATCGGCGACTGGCTTCCACTTAAAGAAGTTGAAATTGTCGATAAATATAGTGGAATTATTCACCTGAAAGAGCCATTTGCACCAATTTGGTGGAGTACACTTCCTTATTCAAGTGGAGCAATTGTTTCTAAAAAGGCAACAGAAGAAGCAGGCGGTAAGTTTACAACTGACCCCGGTGCAACAGCTGGTGCTTATAAAATTGAATCATGGACACCTCGCGAAAAGACCGTGTTAGTTCCACATGATGGTTGGAACGGACCTGAGGTCGGATTTGATAAAATAACAATCTACCCTATTCAGGAACCAAAATCGGCAGAAATAGCTTTTGAAGCAGGTGAAATTGACATTACTGAAATCTCAATTGGTTCTGTGCCTAATTATAGAGAGTCATTGCCAGCTGGCGGTGTGCTGGATGTGCGGCCAACGGCTGACTATACCTTTTTGGGCATTAATATTGCGAACGAAAAGCTGTCTGACGTTCGCGTAAGACAAGCGATCAAAATGGCCATTGATATTGATGCCATTCTGCAAGGAGCGTATTTTGGCGTTCCCGAGCAAGCAAGTGGATTAGTTGCACCGGGATTAGTCGGTTATACTGGCATCATGCCCGGCGCCAGAGATGTTCAGGGTGCAAAGGCGTTATTGGATGATGCTGGCGTTAGTAATCTAAGCCTGGAGCTTGATGTTCTAAACACAGCTGAATTCATTACGGCGGCACAAATTATTCAGGCCAATCTTGGTGAAATTGGAATTAACCTGCAAATCAATCAGCTTGATTCAGGTGCGTTCTGGAATGTCGCTGCAGACAGAAAAGAAGATTTGCAGCTTACTTTGAACAACTATACAAGCCCACCTGATCCATCATGGTCAACACAGTGGTTTCTGCGTGACCAAAAAGGCATCTGGAATTGGGTATGGCTGGATAGCGAGGACTTTGACAACCTGCACTTCGCCGCATTGAAAGAGACCGATATGAACAAGCGGTCAGATATGTATGTTGATATGCAGAAAGTCATGGATGAGTCTGGCGGATTTCTATTCATCATGCACCCGCCTAGCGTGATCATTTATAGAGACACAATCAACCCGGGACTTTATCCTAATGGTGGGCTGAAGCTGACAGACTTTAAAGCCAATTAAAGGCTTCCAGAAAACAAAATGATGGGGCTGGCCGTTAGCTGGCTCCATCTGTTTTCATGCAATCATGAGCCAGAAAATATCACAGTATGCTTTGTTTAGCTTTAGTGAGATGATAGACTTTTAACCATAGATGATATTGGACTGATATATGATTAAGTATACCATTCAGAGAATTCTATTGGCTGTTTTGATCATAGTATGCGCTGTTGCCACTATGTTTATCATGATTCATGCGGTACCGGGTGATCCCGTAAATGTCATGCTTGGGCCTAGAGCGACTCCGGAAATAAAAGAAGCATTGCGGGCAAGGCTTCATCTTGATCAGCCGATAACGACCCAGCTGTTTTACTTTTTCAGAGGTCTTTTAATGGGCGATTTCGGATATGATTTACGTTCAAATCGTCCCGTTCTGGATATTATTTTAGAACAATTTCCTCATACGCTAATTCTGGTAACATCCGCGCTTATCGTGTCAACCATTGGCATACCTGTTGGCCGTTATGCCGCCATACATCGTAATGGCACATTTGACCGGATTGTCGGAACGATTTCTGTTTCCATCATCGCCATGCCCGCTATTGTTGTTGGGCTATATATGCTTTTGTTTTTTTCGGTAGAATTAAGATGGTTTCCGGTGATTGGTGCGGGTGACAAAAACGACTGGCTTGATTATCTATGGCATCTGACTTTGCCGGTCATTACCATCAGCATTGCCTGGATCGGTTACATCTCGCGGATTGTGCGCGCATCAATGATTGAAGTATTAAGCCAAAATCATGTCCGTATGGCACGCGCATTCGGTTTGCCCGAATCTAAAGTTATTAACAGATATGCGCTTCGTATTGCTGTCCTGCCATCAATAACCATGCTTGGGGTTAGTGTTGCATTAATTCTGTCAAGTACGGTGATTGTTGAAATCATATTTTCGCGCCCCGGTATTGGCAGTCTTTTATACGAATCAGTTCTTAGCCGGAATTACCCATTAGTCATGGGCGCGGTTTTGTTTAGCACTATTTTCATCGTTGCAGGAACGACCATAGCTGACTTGGTAAATGCCGCCATTGATCCCAGATTACGGAAGGAAAAAGACTAATGTCATCGGGGAAAAGAGAGCAGGTTGAAATCCGTCGAACAAACAGAATAAAAAGTTTGTTTGGTAAACTTCTTGGTGATCCCATGGGTGCCATAGGGGTGTTGATAGTTGCCAGTTTTTTGATCATCGCATTATTTGCTGATGTGATTGCCCCTTATGAACCAAATAAAATTGATATTCTTAACAAGTTACAGGGGCCAAGTCTGGATCATCTGGTCGGCACCGATCAGCTAGGCAGAGATACTCTATCCCGTCTTATTCACGGCACCCAGATTGCGCTTCTTGTTGCCGCCATATCTATTGGTTTAGCTGTTTTAATCGGCTCAGTTCTTGGCGCGATTGCCGGATATGGCCCGACTTGGCTAGACTTTATTATCATGCTGATTTTTGACACGATGCGATCATATCCGGTGATAATGTTTGCTCTTGCGGTGGTCGTGCTTTTTGGCCCCAGCTTAACGACAATCATCATTATTATCATGGCCACATCATTCCCTACCTATGGGCGGTTGATGCGAACGCAAACACAAACGCTCAGAAAGTCGGAATATATTTTATCCGCGCAAGCGCTAGGCATAAGCACACCGCGCATCTTATTAAGACATATACTACCAAACACAATTGGCCCGATTCTGATTGTTGCCAGTATGGATGTTCCATTTGTCATTGCTCTAGAAGCCGGGCTCAGCTTTCTGGGGCTTGGGGTAAGACCACCTACACCAAGCTGGGGAAGTATATTAAATGATGGGTTTACTTACATCAGAAACTCACCCTGGATTTTGTTTAGCGCGGGCGCGCCTCTCATATTGGTGACGATTGGGTTCACTTTTTTAGGCGAACAGCTCCGTGATGTTTTAGATCCAAAAATAAGTAAGGATCGGTAATGAAAACGTCATTAGAACATGTTCTGGAAATTCGTGATCTGACAATTGCATATGGTGAACAGCCGGCAATAAAATCTATTGACCTATGCGTTGGTAATGGTCGCATCGTTGGTATCGTAGGTGAGAGTGGCAGTGGAAAATCTACGTTAGTGTCGGCCTTAATCGGGTTGCTTTCACATTCGGCAAAAATAACCGGTGGTCATATTTTATTTAGTGATAAGGACCTCACTAAAATAACCCCACATGAATTCAGAGATATTCGCGGGCATCAAATATCTATGGTTTCACAAGATGCATTAAGCGCACTTAATCCGGTGCTGACCATTGGTGATCATTTGATGGATATTCAGTTTCGTGAGCCGATTGGAAATGCTGAAAAAAGAAAAAGGGCAATCGCGGCGCTTCAATCCGTGCATATGCCAGACCCGGAAGCGCGTTTATCCATGTATCCGCATGAGCTATCGGGCGGCCAGAAACAACGTGTTTCTATCGCCATGGCAATTATGATGCGGCCTAAAATTCTAATTGCGGATGAGCCAACAACCGCGCTAGACGCAACATTAGAAGTTGAGATTATCTCGCTGCTTAAAGAGCTGCAGGTAAAGATTGATTGCGCCATGATCTTTGTGACACATCATTTAGGTGTTGTTACTTCTCTTTGCGATGATGTTGTCGTTTTACATAATGGGGTTGTTCAAGAGGCGGGAGTCGTAAGAGAGGTTTTTGTTAATCCCCAAAGCCAGTATACGAAAAATCTTTTGCTCTGTGATCCTGCTCATATTAAGGAAAAGTGCCGGCAATTACCCACTATGAGCGCCCCACATGAAAAAAAGATAGAAAAGAAAACGGCGGCCAAGAAACGTATTGCTATTGATGAAGGCCCTATTTTACAGATCAAGGATTTGGTTGTTAAATTCCGCAAATCCTTTGAACTAAAACACATGATTTTGCGAAGCAAACCAGCTGAAATTACGGCGGTTGACAGTGTATCTCTTGATTTATTCAAAGGCGAAACATTGGCAATTGTTGGTGAGAGTGGTTCCGGCAAGACAACCTTGATCAGGTCTATATTAAAGCTTGTTTCCTGCCAGTCAGGGAGCATTGCTTTTATGGGCAAATCACCATTGACCAAGGATCGGAAAGAATTGGCATCTATCCGGCGTGACATCGCTCTAGTGTTTCAAGACCCGGTTGGCAGTTTGAGCCCAAGAATGACTATAGAAAGCATCATCAGGGAAGCGATGCATCATGGAGCGCCTCGCAACATATCAACGCGAAATGAAGTGGAAAGATTGCTGTTGCTTGTTGGCCTTCCTGCGGCGTTTGCCTCGCGCTATCCACATGAGATTTCTGGTGGACAGGCACGGCGCGTATGTGTTGCAAGAGCATTGGCGCAACAGCCTAAAATGATCATTGCTGATGAACCAACAGCAGGACTGGATGTTTCGATACAGGGGGAAATCCTCAATCTGTTATCAGAGCTTCAAGATAGTCTTCAATTGCCAATATTAATCGTTACCCACAATCTTAATGTCGTGCGTCATATTAGCGATAGAATGGTGATTATGTTACAGGGTAAAATTGTTGAACAAGGTTCCACAGAAGATATTTTTTCAAACCCCAAACATGATTATACAAAACGTCTTCTGGCATCAAATATTCATGTTCTGCCAGCGCCCTAAAAACAGGAGTGTAGGATGAATAATGATGATCTTTGCTATATGTCAGCAACCGAGGCACTGGCAAAATTTCAAGCGCGTTCCTTATCACCTGTTGAGCTGATCAGTGCCATTATCCATCGGGCTGAAGCCATTCAGGAAAACATTAATCCTTTTGCCGACTGCTATTTTGATGAGGCGCTTGACGCAGCAAAAGTGTCAGAAAAAAAATACCAGAATCCCGATAACTATCATGGGCAAATGGGACAACTAGAAGGCTTGCCGTTAGCGGTTAAAGATAGCACGCCAATACAGGGGCGACGTTCAGCAAATGGGTCGCTTATCAATAAAGACCGAATTGATGAGTTCAGTAATCCGTCTATTGAACGTCTGCTGGAACATGGTGCTAATCTTTTTGCCCGTACCACCTGTCCGGAATTCTGCTGGTTATTTACATGCCATTCGCGCATGTGGGGTGTCACGCGCAACCCATGGCGACTTGATATCACGCCCGGCGGCTCATCAGGAGGGTCGGCGGCGGCCCTGGCCGCAGGTGCCGCAACCATAACAACAGGAAGCGATAGCGCAGGTTCAATTCGGCAACCGGCCAGCCAATGCGGTGTTGTCGGTTACAAACCGCCTTATGGCCGCATGCCACTATCGCCATATAATTCATTTAATCCATATGTTCAGATTGGCCCCATGGCACGAACGGTGGCAGACACGGCTTTGATGTCAAATGTCATGTCAGGCATGCATCCGCTGGATCACACATCCCTTTCAGATACATGTATATTACCTGAACATCCATTGGATATTGCGGGAATGAAAATAGGCTTTTCTACTGACCTTGGCCATTATGATCTAGATAGTGATGTTGAGCATGAGTTTTTAACATCGCTCCAGTGTTTGAAAGATGCTGGTGCTTTAATAGAAGACGTTCCGTTGAGCGGCTTGAGTGAAATGATTGAGTTGTCGCATGGCGCGCAGGAATTCGAAGCGCATGGATTTTTGCAGGACGCCATAGATAATCATTCAGATGTGATTAGTGACTATGTGCCGGAATTACTTGAAACAGCTCTTAAATATAATGCTGAGGATTTGCAACGATCCAAGTCATTATCTGGTGATATCTGGCAACAAATCCTTGGCCCGATTTTTCAAAAATATGATGCTTTCCTTTGTCCCACGGTGGCAACGCCAATGGTTCCGGCAGAACATTGGCAAACCCATACGATATTAGTAGGCGAGCGCCATCTAACCGATACAGAGATTACAATGACAGCATTATTCAATCATTTTAGCAGGTGCCCAGTGTTAGCGGTGCCAAGCGGTATCACCAAAGCAGGTCTGCCTTGTGGGCTTCAAATCGTCGGGCGACCTTATGATGATATGACGGTTTTCCGCGTTGGCACAGCATTAGAAAAAGCCCGCCCATGGTTACAAACACCTGAAAGCCGGCCGGTGCTTTAATTGATAATAATGGAACAACCTAAGATAATTGAAATGAGGAATAAAATGAGCAGTGATGATCTTTGTTATATGTCAGCGGTTGAAGCTATCAATCATTTTCGTAAGCGGTCACTTTCACCAGTAGAATTGCTGGATGCTATCATTGATCGCGCGAACGCCATTTCTGCGACCGTCAATCCCTTTGCCGATTGCTATTTTGATGAGGCGCGACAAAGAGCAAAAATATCTGAAGCCTTATACGCGAAAAAAGACGCTAATATTGGCTCTCTTGAGGGTATTCCACTGGCGGTAAAGGATATCTGTAATATTGCTGGAAAGCGGACAACTAGCGGTTCGCTTATTTATAGTGAGAATATTGCCCAGCAAACATCTGCCCATGTTCAGCGCCTGCAAGACGCTGGCGCAAATGTTTTTGCCAGAACAACAATTCCGGAATTTGCATGGTTATTTACCACGCAATCGCGCATGTGGGGCGTGACACATAATCCATGGAGATCAGGAATATCACCGGGTGGTTCATCAGGTGGTTCTGCCGCCGCTGTTGGGGCGGGTGCAACGACATTGGCAACCGGCAGTGATAGCACCGGATCAATCCGTCAACCGGCCAGTCAATGTGGTGTTGTTGGATATCAGCCACCGCATGGGCGTATTCCCAATATCGGGTCAAGTTCATTCAATGGTTACAGCAAACCGGGGCCAATGACCCGAACGGTCGCTGATTGTGCACTGATGGCCAATATCATGTCTGGCCCGGATGATAGAGATCATAATTCGCTGGATCCGGTTGCTGAAATCACTTTAGATGATGTTGATCTGTCCGGTATGAAAATAGCTTATTCCCTCG
This sequence comes from Alphaproteobacteria bacterium, assembly GCA_018701255.1. GTDB lineage: Bacteria > Pseudomonadota > Alphaproteobacteria > Puniceispirillales > UBA1172 > UBA12202. The sequence goes on from JABIWM010000077.1 coordinate 20,145, forward strand.
ACTTGGGATGCTACGATATGGCAGACGATGTGGTCAGAGAAACGCTGGCATCTATCGAAGCCTTGCGGCGGACGGGCGCTGTGGTTCAAGAGGTTCAGGTCAGCTGGGCAAAAGACCTTATTGATCTGGCTTATGGGGCGCAAGAAGTCTTGTTTGCAGAGTTTCTGAATGTGGCGGTTAATAAACACGGTGATCTGGTTAGCGATTATGTGCCGCAATTACTTGAAACGGCAAATAGCTATCCGGCGAACACTTATTTTAAAGCACTTGAAGCGGCAGGTAGAGTTTGGCGGGATCATATAGGGCCGTTATTTAACCAATATGATGCTTTTATTACCCCAACCACCACCTATACCGATATTCCGGCAACGGGATGGCAAAAAGACACGGTGACGGTAAATGGCAAAGATTACACAGATACGGAAACGACCATGGCGGTTTTGTGGAATATGTATAATAGGTGTCCGGTGATGGCCGTCCCGTCAGGTAGAGCCAATAGTGGTGTGCCAACAGGCATCCAGATTATTGGACGACCTCTTGATGATCAAACGGTGTTTCGTATTGCCAGCGCATTTGAAAAAGAAAGACCATGGCTTGATTGCGCTGAGAGGCGACCAGTTTTATAAAGCCAAAAAGAGAGTGGCGCGAAGAAAAGGCTATATAAATCGGAGTTAACCCTAATTACATATTCAAAAATCACATTTTGTGCGGTATTGTCAATGCTAACGTATCTATTTAGTTAAAATAATAATAATTAAAGGATCAGTATCACACAGGAGACAAAGTTTCTAATGGATGTTGATTATATCATTGTCGGGGCAGGATCAGCGGGATGTGTGCTGGCTAACCGGCTGATCAATAGTGGAAATAATCGGGTGTTATTACTGGAAGCAGGGCCGAATAACACGGCACTTTCTTTAAAAATGCCGGCAGCCGTTTTGTCAAACCTGACAAATACCAAGCATAATTGGGCTTTTCAGGGTGAGCCGGAGCCTGAATTAAACGGCCGCCAGTTACAGCATGATCGCGGTAAGACACTGGGTGGGTCATCGTCTATTAACGGGATGGTATTCATCCGGGGACATGCGCTTGACTATGAAGGCTGGCGGCAATCCGGATGCGTGGGTTGGAGTTATGCTGATGTATTACCATATTTTAAACGGATGGAAAATTATGGCGGTGGCGGTGATGAGTATCGGGGCGAAAGCGGCCCACTTCACGTTCATCGTGCCAAACCGGAAGACCCATTAACACTGGCTTTTTTGAAAGCTGGTGAAGAAGCAGGCTACGCGGTAACGGATGATATCAGCGGAAGATGTCAGGAAGGTTTTGGCGTTTCAGACCGAACTGTTTTTAAAGGCGAAAGGTGGAGCACAGCACGCGCCTATCTTGATCCGGTACGTCGTCACTCTCATCTGACCATACACACACAAGCACAGGTACAACGGCTTATTTTTGAGGGCAACAAAGCCACCGGAGTAACTTATAAAGACCGTAGCGGACATATTGTAAACGCATATGCTAGCAAAGAAATTATTCTTAGCGCAGGCGCCGTGGGCTCGCCACATATTCTGATGTTGTCAGGCATTGGCCCGGCCAGACATCTGCGTGATATGGGTATTGATGTGCGTCATGATTTACCGGGTGTTGGCCAGAATCTCAATGATCATCCTGATTTTGTGCTGAAATATAAATGCAGACAGCCCGTATCTTTCTGGCCGAAAACAAAGCCGCTGGCAAAGCTAATGGCGGGCATCCAGTGGCTGACAACACGCCGGGGGATTGTGGGCTCTAACCTTTTTGAGGGATTAGGGTGCATCCGGTCATCGCCTGAGGTGGAATATCCGGATTTGCAGATTATCATTTCCCCCATTGCTGTTGATGACGCCACATGGAAGCCGCTTCAGGAACATGCTTTTCAGATTCATGTCGGGCTGATGCGCGCATATAGCCGTGGCAAAATTGAATTGCGGTCGTCTGATCCTGAACATCCGCCTAGTATTCTGGTAAATTATCTGAAAGATAGCCGTGATCGGGAAGCTATGCGTAAAGGCATAAAGCTTGTTAGGGAATTAGTGGAACAGCCAGCATTTTCAGAACTCCGAGGTGAGGAAATTTTCCCGGGGAATGATGTGCAATCTGATGATGAGTTTGACCGCGTTCTGAATACACATACAACAACGCAATGGCATTTATCCTGCACCGCCCGAATGGGTGATGCGAATGATAAGGGTGCAGTGGTTGACGCTAGTGGGCGAGTGCATGGGATATCGGGATTGCGGGTAGTCGATGCATCAATCATGCCGGTTGTCACAAATGGAAACACCAATGCCCCGACTATCATGATCGCCGAAAAACTAAGTGATGATATTTTGGGGTATCCACCATTGCCGCGTATAGAAAAAGATGTCTGGCGTTATACGGATACCGCATCAGGCCAGCGCTAATCCGCGAATAATTTTCGAATTAATTTTTCGGGGGACGCCCGCTATACACATACTGATTGGTGGATAGGTCGCCATGCCAGACATATACAGACATAAAAGCATTGCTCTGTGTTTTAGTGGCATGTGGAAGATATGACGGGTGATGGGATCGTCCGTTTACGGTTAATAATGAATAAGGTGCATCGCCCCTTTTCCATAGACAGTCACCAGCAAGCATAATAAAAATTTCTTCCGCCGGATGCGTGCGTAACCCATATTCCAAATGTGAAAGCATGCCATAAAGCCCTATCCGGACGATGTCAGATTTTATTAATCCGTCGGGGCCAAGCAATTCAACATGCGATTTGAAGGTGCTATCTTTTTGATAAAGCGGATCACTGGATGTTTCTGGCGGCGCCCAGTTGAAAGCAATATCGAGAATATCAGCACAGACCGGATGCGCATCCGGAAGTCGCATGACTTCCTGAAGTGGGGCAGGTAAAGCCCCGCCCGGATGATCCATATCATACGCGCCGGTTTGGGATTGTAATTCTTTGCGGGCAATCCGTTCTATATCTAGATCGCCATCAAAAACATCAGCCAGAGTTTTAAAAAACGTGCTTAATGTCATTATGCTATTATTATTTCCCATTCAGAACATTCACATTATGTAAATTAACAATGCATTTAGAATAATGCTTTTTAGATGGTGCCATTTAATATCAATAATGGAAAGAATTATAAACGCTATCATCATATCTTTTTAAAATCATCCTATACAGATAATAAAAATTATGCCTATTATTTTATAAAGATAATTCAAGGGAGGATATCATGATAAAGAAGCATTTATGTTCAGCCGCTGTTGCTGTTGGAATGTTATCAGCATCGCAAGCCTTTGCTGCAGGTGAGTTAAATATTTTTAACTGGGGTAACTACACTAGCCCTGAACTGATTGAAAAATTCGAAAAAACCTATGACGTTAAAGTTACAATTACCGATTATGATTCTAATGATACGGCTTTAGCAAAAGTCCGTGCCGGTGCGCATGGTTTTGACATTGCTGTACCATCAGCGAGTTTCATGCCAATCTGGATCAGCGAAGGATTGTTGTTAGAAACAAATCCGGCTCAGATGTCTAATTATGGTAATGTCCGCGATAATTTCAAAAGCCCTGACTGGGACCCCGGCCACCGGTATTCGGTTCCTTATCAGTGGGGCACCGTTGGCGTTATTGTTGATAGCACGCTTTATGATGGCGATATCAACACATGGGCAATGGTATTTGAGCCGCCAGCAGAACTGTCTGGTAAAATTAACGTAGCACCAGAAATGCTTGATCTGATTGATGCGGCATTAAAATATACTGGTGGTGAGCCATGTACTGACGATAAGAGCCAGCTGAAAAAAGCGCGTGATACACTGGTTAGCGCAAAGCAGCACTGGCTATCAATGGATTACGGCGTGATTGAAAAGTTTGCTGGCCGTGATCTGGGAGCATCGCTGTACTGGAATGGTGCCGCGTTCCGTGCAAGAGAGAAAAACCCTGATGTTCGTTTTGGCTATCCAAGAGAAGGTTATCCTATCTGGATGGACGCGGTAGTTGTTCTCAAAGACGCAAAGAATGTTGAAAATGCCAAGCTGTTTCAGAACTTTCTTATGGAACCGGAACATGCTGCGATGGCATCAGCCTTTGCCCGTTATGCCAACGGTATCAAAGGTTCTGAGCCATTCATGCCAGAAGATATGAAGGGCGCACCAGAAGTAGAGATTGCAGCAGAGTTTATTCCTAATGGATTCTTCAGCAAAACCTGCCCACCGCATGTGCAAGAAATGTATTCTGCTATCTGGACAGAATTACAAAAATAAACCAGCGTCATGCTTGATATAATGAATAGAGGCGATACATATCGCCTCTATTTTTTTATGCTAAATATGGTGAAACTGGCGGATCAAACCCACTTGCTTATCATGCCAGGGCATGGATGTTTCACATTGCGCCGCCAGACTGATTAGCATTTCGTCATTGCCATATGCGCTGGCAAAATGAACGCCAATGGGCAGCTGATCAGATGTCCAATGAAGCGGCAAAGACATAGCCGGTTGGCCGGATGCGTTAAATGCCGCCGTGTATGGTGAATAGGCAAACACACCATCGGGGCCATTGCGATAATCCATAAAATCGGCATTATCCGGTTTGAACCGGCCAATGAGAGCAGGCGGCTCAGCCAGAGTCGGAGTAACCAGAACGTCAAAATCTTCGAATAGCGCGGCCATTTTGCGGCCAAAGGCATGAATCATATTGATGGATTGCAGATAATCCGCCCCCGACACGGTTTTGCCAAGCTGAACAGCGCCATAAGTTACCCCATCCACATCATCGGGGGTTAGCGCATCTATATCTTTTTTATACCGGACGGAAAGCAATGTTCCGGCGGCTACAATTTTTGTCCAAGCCATCATCATATCCCTAACATCAGGGGCAATAGTTGACGACCATGAGCTAACATGATGACCAAGCTGACGTAACATATCAGCCGTATGGCTAACCGCTTTACGGCATTCTTCGTGAACAGGATTACCCATAAAATCGGTATCCAGTACAGCAACCCGTAACCCTGATTGTTGATCATCCATAGATGCCATAAAGCCTTTATGTAATGGAGGAGCAGAATAAGGTGCGCCCATATCAGAACCTGAACATTGATCAAGCATAAAGGCGCTATCACGAACGGAACGTGTAAGAAAGCCGTCAATTGCCATGCCTGCCCAGCCTTCGCCAACACCGGGGCCATCGGGCAGGCGGGCGCGTGTTGGTTTGATGCCAACCAAGCCACAGCATGACGCCGGAATACGGACAGACCCGCCACCATCAGACCCATGCGCGAGTGGCACGATACCGGCGGCTACGGCTGAACCTGAACCGCCCGATGATCCGCCGCTGGTATGATTTAAATTCCAGGGGTTACGCGTAGGGTTGCCATAAACGCCAGCTTCGCTAGTCGGGCCTATGCCAAGCTCAGGTGAGTTTGTTCTGGCATAGGGGATAAGTCCAGTTTTCAGTATCCGCGTGTAAATGGAGGCATCATAGGAATAAACAGTATCACGATAAAGCCGTGATCCGTTATGTGAGGGAAAGTCTTTTGCTTCGGCGCCCAAGTCTTTTAATAAGGTCGGCACGCCATATAATGGTGCGCTTTGTTCGGTCGTAGCGATGAGGTCTTGTGCTTTGGATGTATTAATATTGACGATGGCGTGCAGAGAAGGGTTCAAACGTTCTGCCCGCGAGAGGCTGGCCTCTAGCATTTCTGATGCGGAAACCGCACCTTTTTTAATCTGTTCGGCTAGAGCAATAGCATCACATTCAAATAGTTCATCCATGAATTTCTCCTATCAAATGGGCGGTTTATATTAATCATGACACGTCATTCTAAAAACCATTAATACCGTTAGCAATTAATTGACATAACGTATTTTGGCACTCAAACTAAAATCATAACCTATTATTCTGGAGATGTTATTATAAAAGCGTCATATAAAAATAGCGAGCAACTACCCAAGGTTCTGTCTGGCACCGATTCCGATATTTTTGCCAATATGCCAAGAATGGATTGGGATCGCCCCCCTTGGAACAGATGGACATTTCAACGTATCCGCAATGTAATGCCAACATCAACTGTTTGGCGCGGCACTAATCCTGCTCCGGCGCTTCCCCGGAATGAGCAGGATATTGAACAGGTTCAATTTACCAGATCAAATCAAGCATCCCAATCTATCGCCGATTTTCTGGATGACAGCTACACAGACGGGTTTCTGGTTATGGCTGACGGACATATTGTTCATGAAAGCTATTACAATGGAATGAAACCGCATACCACGCATCTGATGCAATCGGTATCCAAATCCATTACGTCTACGGTTACCGGTATTATGATTGGTCGCGGACAGTTAGACCCACAGGCGTTAGTCAAAACCTATATTCCGGAGCTGGCAGATACAGGATGGGCAGAAGCCACGCTTCAACATGTTCTGGATATGACAACCGGTGTTCAGTATAGCGAAGAATATACAAAACTGGATTCAGATGTGGGTAAAACCGATGTGGCATCAGGCTGGCGGCCTATTGCGCCAGATGCTGATCCTGACATTGACTGGCCGGCATCTGTCTGGGATCAGATTTTAACATTAAAGTCTTGTGACGCAGAACATGGCGAGCGGTTTTTATACCGGTCAATAGAAACTGATCTGCTTGCCCATATTATGATGCGCGTGTCGGGATTGCCGCTTCATGAATTGATCAGCAATGAATTATGGCAACCCATGGGCGCAGAAGAAGACGGATATTTCACGGTAGATGCCAGAGGATATGGGCTGGCCAGTGGCGGATTTAATGGATGTCTTCGGGATTTTGGCCGCTTTGGCCAGCTTTACCTTGATAATGGCATGGGCAATGGCAAACAGATTATTCCGCCGGAATGGATAACAGATGTCCGGCGTGGGGCGCATGGATTATTTTCAGAAGACCGGCGAAAAATTTTGCCAAAAGGATGCTATCGCAATCAGTTCTGGATAGAAGATCAGGATAAAGAATCCTTTATGTGTCTAGGCGTTTTTGGTCAGCTTATCTATATAGCACCGGCCTATAATATGGTTGTGGTGAAGCTGTCTACATGGCCGGAGTTTCTGGATGATAATTTTAAAGCGGATACACAGCTTGCTATTCATGCGATTGCCGCCGCGCTAGGGAAATAAGTTGACTGTAACGCCAAACCCTTAGATGATTGTCTTCATTGGATAAATATTAACACTATCCGTCATGAAATAAGAACAGGTATATTAATGTTATGAGCAAGACCAAAAAGGATGCCATTGCCATTCATGTCAATGGAGTGGGAAAATATTTTGGCTCTGAGCCAAATCTCGTTAAAGCACTAGACAATGTATCTATTGATATTCGCCGTAATGAGTTTTTCACGCTTCTTGGCCCATCAGGATGTGGAAAGACCACTTTGCTTCGATTAATTGCAGGCTTTGAAAGTCCCACATTTGGACAGATGCTTCTCGATAATCAGGATATTACCAATCTTCCCCCTTATCACCGTTCTGTTAACACCGTGTTTCAGAGCTATGCGCTATTTCCACATTTGACCGTGGCTGAAAATATTAGCTTTGGTTTGGAAATGCTAAAAAAACCAAAGCATGAAATTTCTGCCACTGTTGATGAAATGCTGGCTCTTGTTCATATGGAAGAGCTGAAACACCGCCGCACGGATCAGATTTCGGGCGGCCAGCAACAACGGGTTGCCTTGGCCAGAGCATTAGCCCCCAAACCTGATGTATTGTTACTGGATGAACCGCTATCCGCGCTTGATTACAAATTGCGGCGGGGGATGCAAATTGAATTAAAACGATTGCAACTGGAAACGGGCATCACGTTTATTTTTGTTACCCATGATCAGGAAGAAGCCTTAACCATGTCAGACCGGATCGCCGTCATGAGCAATGGCCATATCCTGCAAGTGGGAACACCTAATGAGATTTATTACAACCCTCAAGAGCGTTTTGTTGCCGACTTTATTGGCGAATCCAATTTTATAGAAGCTGAGGTCGTTTCTGTAACAAAAGGCCGGTCAGCTACCGCTTCTCTGCGTCTGGCTGGTACGCGGAAAACATTTAAAGCAAACATGCCTGCCAGTAAGTCAAAAGATAAAACAGCGACGGTTTTTATTCGGCCGGAACATGCAAAGCTGCAAAAATCTACACGCGGGGCGACTCTCACCGGCACCTTGACCAATATGCTATTTTTTGGAACGGATACCAATTATCACCTGGAACTTGATAATGGTGATGCCTTTGTTGTGCGTTCCCAGAATGAAATCGGTCATGCTTTCCATCCCGCTATCGGCGATAAGCTGGGGGTGGTCATTGATGAGCAAGCTATTCAGGTATTGAAGGACTAAGCATCATGGCGCGAAAATTAAGCGAGATGGAAGCAGAACGTATTAAGCGCAAAAATAGAGCCAACTGGCTGCTATCTATGCCAGCTATACTTTTACTTTTGTTTGCGGCATCCGGGCCATTATTGATTGTTATTGTCTATTCTTTTCTGACTCCGGGAAATTATGGCGGCATATTGTGGGAATTTTCTGGGGAAGCATGGTTCAAGGTGCTTTTTGCGCAAGATATTTTTGATGATACGATTTCACTTTCTGATGCGCATCTATCTATTTTCTGGCGGTCTGTTCAACTCTCTTTTCTCACAACATTGATCTGTCTGATACTGGGCTTCCCGACAGCATATTTTATTGCAACACGGCCGCCTAAAACACGGAATATCTGGCTATTTCTGATTACGATTCCGTTCTGGACAAATTTGTTGATCCGGACATTCGCTATTCTGGAACTGATCAGAAATAAAGGGGTGATCAATAACTCGCTTATATCGCTGGGCATTATCAATGAACCGATCAACATGCTCTATACGGATATGGCCATTGTTATCGGGATGACCTATGTGTATCTGCCATTGATGGTTCTGCCTATTTATGCCGCTATGGAGCGTTTTGATTTTCGCTATGTTGAGGCTGGATTTGATCTCTATGCGTCGCGTTTCAAAGTCATGCGGCGAATTATTCTGCCGATTATCAAACCCGGCGTTATTGCGGGTTCAATTCTGGTTTTTGTTCCGTCACTTGGGGCATATGTCACGCCGCGTATTCTGGGTGGTGGAAAGAATTTGATGATTGGCAATCTGATTGAGCTACAATTCGGACAGGGTAAAAACTGGCCATTAGGGGCGGCATTGGCGGTGACAATGTTGCTCATTGTATTGCTTGCTTTGATTTTCTACATGCGGATTTCACAACGGTCGGAACAAAAAGATGCTCAATAGATTATTCTGGAAAAAACGTGAGTTCTCTGTCACCTATCAATTTGGCTTTGCCACTATCGCATTAATCTGCTTTTTTGCGCTCTATGCCCCAATCTCTACGCTGGTTTTTTATTCGTTTAATGCCGGAAATAATCTCATGCTATGGGAAGGCTTTTCTTTTCAGTGGTATGTTGAGGCCAGTAAAAATGAACTGGTGCAAGAAGCTGCTATTAGATCACTAATTATTGCTGTCTGTGCGTCATTGATCTCAACGCTTGTTGCAACAATGGCCGCGCTTGGAACAACACGGACAGCACCATTTAAAGGCCAGAAGCTGATCTTCATCATGATCAATCAGCCGCTAATGGTTCCTGAAATCGTGACCGCAGTAGCATTGCTCATCTTTTTTGCCATTATTAAAACATTCACTAATTATTATGGACTGGGTTATTTAATAACGGCACATGCGGCTTTTTGTGTGCCGTTTGCCTATTTGCCTATTAAAGCCCGTCTTGATGGGATGGATTTAAGCATGGAAACGGCGGCGGGTGATCTTTATGCAACACCGTTTGTTGTTTTCCGGCGGATAACATTACCTTTATTATGGCCGGGTATTCTGGCTGGTGCGATGCTGTCGTTTGTTATTTCGCTGGACGATGTCATTATCACCGAGTTTGTGAAAACTGCCGGGCAAGATACGCTTCCAACCTATATGCTGGGGCAGTTGCGGCGCGTCATTACGCCGGAAATCAATGCCATTTCATCGGTTCTTTTGGCGGTATCTCTGGTTGTGGTGACTATATTCTTCCTGTTTACCAGAAAGCGGTATTAAACAGCATATCAACACTGGGTTACGGAAAACCGCTTTAGGCTTGATAGGTAATTTTGCCGCCACAGATTGTGGTTTGCGCTTTTGACTGATCCAGCTCATCAGGGTTCATTGTGGTCAGATCATGTGACATGACCACAATATCCGCCATCATGCCGGGGCTAAGCCTGCCTTTTTTATCCTCATTAAACTCAACCCACGCATTGCCGCTGGTGTAGCTTTCCAATGTATCCATCAGGCTCTGGGTCTGATCACGCCAAGGCGGTGATAGCCGGCGCGGCGCAACAGCAGATTTAATATTAGGCATCACATCAACCGGAATAACAGGCCAGTCTGTCGAAAAAATAACCCGTGCGCCCGATTGACGAATATCCTGCCACGCATAAGCCAGCGGGATTTGATGCGGATGCAACATCCGGCTGACGCTTTCTTCGGAAAAATAAACACCCCATGGCGCATGACCGGGCTGAATAGAAGCCACAACCCCCAATTCGGCAAAGCGCGGCAGATCATCGGGATGAAGCACCTCAATATGTTCAATCCGGTGGCGGCTATCCCGCTTGCCATTTGTTTGCTGGGCTAGTGCATATCCATCCAGTGTCTGGCGAATGGCGCGATCACCAATAGCATGAACAGATATCTGGAATTGCATGGCGTCTGCTTTAACGCAAGCTGCCTTGAAATGATCTTCCTCAAACACCGCATCACCAATGGTATCCAGTCCGGGATATTTATCCAGCATCAGCGCGGTGGAGCTTTCAACAACGCCATCAACAAACATTTTTACCCGATTACACCATACCCAATCACCGGTAAAATCACGGCGCATGGTCGCCGCTTCTTCAAACCGGTCAAGCTCATCAAAGTTTTTAAAATGAAAAGGCACTTCGGTTCGGCAAAGCAAATCACCCCGTTGCTCAAGCTCTTTGAGCAATTCCAGCGTATATATATTACCATCCATATTATGCAGTCCGGTTATTCCGTGGCTGGCACAATGTTTGAACCCGCGTGCAATAGCATCGGCATCATTGCGGCGTTCGGTGGCATTAGCCGCGGGATCGGGATTGCGGCCGGTGACCAAACCAATCATGTCACGTCCGCCATATCGGGTTAGCCTTAATACAGGGGCGTAGGCACCGGGTTCACGCAATTCACCTGCGGCTTTACCATCGGCGCCGATAACAATTTCAGCGCCTTTATCGACTATGCCGCCATTAAGAATTCCGGCCAATTCAAGCGCTTTTGTATTTGCCCAGATAGTATGGTGGTCTGCTGCAAACATGGCAAATGGTCTATCAGGAAGCACTTTATCCAGATCATGTCTTGTCGTCTGTTTGCCCGATGCAATGATGTTGTAATCAGCCTGAACAGCAAACACCATTGTATCATCAGGGCAGGATTTTTCCCATTGCCGGACACGGTCTGTCAGATTATCAATACCTTTAACCCCATAAAGGTCTAGATAATCCAGCTCAGCCGAACCACCAAATAAATGGACATGGCTATCAATAAAGCCGGGTAACACCGAATGTTTACCGGCATCAATAATCTGTGTGTTCATGTCAGCCAGATCGCGCATGTCAGCGGTTTCACCAACGGCCAGAATATGACCGTCTTTTATTGCACATGCATTGGCATTCGGGTTTTCATCCGTAAAGGTGATGAAATTACCGTTAATGATGATCATATCAGCGGTCATGACAGAATTTCCCTATTCTTATATTAAAAACAAATAAAATTGAAGATGCTCATTATTATCCAATATGTTCTGCCCGTCTGTCAAAAGCAACTAGCCTCTTATGCTATTAATAAACTGCGCGTCCTTTACTTAATGGACAGTCTTTGGCGAGGCCTTGCCATTTGACATGGCCGGATTCAAGCCATATGGCTTTGTCGGCAAAGCTCAATGCTGCATCTGAATTCTGATCAACAAGAATG
>JABIWM010000078.1 GCA_018701255.1 Alphaproteobacteria bacterium
ACCGGCACAATGGCATAAAGAATGATAGCCAGACCATATAGCTTTGGCTCAGTAATATTGAATATGAAGATCAACGGAATCAGATAAACAAATGTCGGCAATGTTTGCAACATATCCAGTATGGGAATAAGTGATTTCTGTACCGCATTACTTCTAGCCATCAAAATGCCGGTTGGCACCCCGATCAATACACATAGCACCGTGCAGACAAATATAATCGATAGCGTTTCCATAGCATAAGTATAATGATCTGTTGCAAGATAGAACAGAATGCACGCTACAACAAATGACGTGATTTTCCATGATTGCGCTGATTTCTGTACCGCCAGAATAAATAGCGGAAGCAATATCCACCACGGCGTATTGGTAAAGACATATAAAGCCCCATCAAGCATCCATGATAGCGGTTGGGTAATTGGGTCTAGGATTGTCCGTAACGTTGGCCGAACATATAAAAATCCATCTTCGAGTGCGGCGGTTAAATCGCGCGATTGAGGAATGGAACCGCAAGCTTTATGTAAATTATCAAGTGATGGAAAAGGTATATCCCACCATGGGGCTTCTTGATTTTTAAGACTTTTCAGGCTGATTAATGATTTCTGTTTTCCACTTTCACACCACTCGGAAAGACCAAGAAAACTGAACATATTTTCGAATGCCGCCATAATATCCATCCCCCCATATCCGTATGGGTTCTGTATTTATTTTTTGCGTTTTATTGCGATAATTTGTGATCTTTTAAAAGAAAACACTGGAACAGATAAATTCTGTTCCAGTGCAAAATAGTTATAGCCTACAGAAGCGCTTCCAGCTTTGCTTTTGCGTCTGCATTAACCCAGCCCATGACCATATCGGTATGGTTGGTCAGAACCCAAGCTGCTGCTTCATCGGCAGAAGCGTTATTGGCTTCTTTCCATGCCAGCATCTTGCTCATCACGTCGTTAGGGAAGCTCATGTTCTGGATGAACTTGAATGCTTCTGGCTCACGATTGGCAAAGTCAGCTGTTACCGCATTCAGCACTGGTGCTGATGGGAAACCGGAAACCCCAAGTGTATTTTCCGGGGAATCTTCGTTCGAATTAATGGCATGTTGCGCCATATCAACATCACCGATATCGACTTTGGTCATTTCATACTTACCAAGAACCGCTGTCGGGCCCCAGTAATAACCAAACCAAGGCGCATCATCGGCGAATGCAGATGCAATGGATGCACCCAGATTAGCACCTGAACCGTGATCAAACACTTCGATGCCATTGGCTTCTAGCTGATGAACAATTTTCAGGTTGTCATTAAGAATCCGGCAACCCCACCCGACAGGGCAGTTATGGAAACGTCCGCCAACCAGCTCAGGATTAGCAAGAATGCCTTCCAGAGTTTTCAGCTCAGGGTGTTTTTTAACCAGACTGGTTGGAATCCACCAGCCTTCTTCGCCACCGTTTGCAAATACTTGTGATGCGGTAATGACTTTACCAGCTTCTTCAAGTTCAGAGTAAACCGGTGCAGAGTTTTTCCAGACTTCTGGAACAACATCAGGCTGGCCATTTTCAGCCAGTGATGTGACCGCAGGAACCGTATCTGTTGGTACTACTGAGACCGTGCATCCATAACCCTGTTCAAGAACAAAAGTAGCAACAGCAGTAATGCTCTCACCCGATGCCCATCCCATGGCGCCAATGCTGACCTCACCGCAATCTGCTTTAGCAACATTTGACATCATGCCGACGCCAATCGCTGCTCCCATTACACTCATCATAATTTTCTTCATACGTTCCTCCTAAAAATGGTGATTATCAATATATCAAAACAAACAGCTTCACCAAGCTTAAATTTCTCGCCTTGCTTTGAATTCCTTAAATCTGATAGTTGCGTTAGCACCTATATAGCTAAATAGTCCGATAGGGAGCTTGGACGGTGCATCATGATTTGTCAAATGACTAGTATAATCTGACGATGTATTCATGGCCAGATCAGCGGCCGCGATACCGGCTTGAGTCCCCTGTGCTGTTCCCAGACCATTCTGGCAACAGGCAGATATAACGTGATCATCAACCATACCAAATGCGGGAACATTGTTTCGTGACAGGCATAACCGCCCGCCCCAGCTATATTCAAAAGGAACATCTTTCAGGTCGGGATAACGGTGATCAAAGCTCTGCCGATGTGATCTGGTATAGGTTTCTACTCTTGCGTTAGATACTTCCATAGACGGATCAAAGCTCCATCTGTTGCGAATGACAATCCGTGATTCTGCGCCATGTTTTATCCGTCTGATAGTGGTTCCCATAGGGTCTGATGGTGTGATGCCCCACCGGTCAGCACCGCCCATGATTTTGCCCTGCTGTTTGCTCAACGGTTTTGTCATTGAGGCATAGGTAAACACATGCATCAGACGTCTTTTATAGAATCCAAATGATTCGGCATGGCCATTAACCGCCAGAATAATGCCGCCAGTGGTTACTGATCCTGTTGGCGTTTTCACTATCCAGTGCTTGCCGTTGCGAGCAAAAGACAGGGCAGGGGATTGTTCATAAATCTTGAAATGCGATGCCGCCGAACGGGAAAGCCCACGCGCCAACCCCGTGATATATTCCGCTGGCTGTAACAGAATTGTGCCGGGTGTATACAGCCCGCCAGAATAAAACCGTGACCCGCTGATATCAAACATGTCATCCGAGGATAGCATTTGATATGGCTCACCCAGTTGATCAAGCTGTCTGGCATAAACGTCATTATGATGCTGGCCATTGTGATCAACCGCGGCATTAATTTTGCCCCATGGATCAACACAATGATCAGCCAGATCATATTCACCGGCTATTCTGACAGCAAAATCCTGCGCCAGACGGTTCATGCGGATTTGCTGGCGATCCGTTTCCAGATCATTAACATATGAATCGCCGCTTAACGCATGCGGCAGATCAATCATGAAACCGGAATTACGGCCAGCAGGCCCAGCCCCAATGCAACCAGATTCTAATAAAGCAATATTTAAAGTTCCGGCACTTTGATCACTTAAATGCCTGGCCGCGCTTAATCCGGTAAAGCCGCCACCAATGATCACCCAGTCAGCGGTAATATCCTGATCAAGTGATGGATAGGATGGCACATTATTTAGAATATTGAGCCATCCGGCCTCCCCCGGATCAACTGGTAATCGTCTGGCGGAATAATGATCATCCATCTATAACATTCTCATCAGGCGGGTCATCCAGATTGTTGGTTTCGGTGAATTGATCATAAAGACCGTTATCGCCAGCATAATGGTAATGGCAATATAACCATAGCTTAACTTGAAAGATTTTATTGCGTCAACGGATTTGCCAAGCCACTTGATTAGCCATTGAATTGCTGTTTTCGGATTTATCGCAAAAATCCTCCAAAAGCTTTCATAACACTTACAGAACCCATTTTCTATGAGGAAAACTATGAAAACATATCTTTTATTCCCAATCCTTGGTGCGGCGGCCATGATGACGGCCTGTTCACCTATCGCCCCTAGTGGTCAAGCCAATGTTATTGATTTTCACCAGAACCGACTTGGTGATTTGCAGGTGATAAATGGTTTTGATTCCTGCGTCACAGAAGGCATTGAACGTGACCGCATGGCGCGTGAGAACGGCGATCCGGCGCAATTTCTGTCCAGCGCAAAAATCCTGGAAGGATGCGAATATAGTGTCATTGATGGCACGCATCTGGTTAGCGAAGAACAGCGGATGAAAGCCTATGCGTTAAGTGTGCAGAATTATATGCTCGGTGGTGATGTAGCCAAAGCCAAAGCCAATCTGGAAAAATTCAAAGCTGCTTTTAATGGCAAAGACCTGATCTATGCTGATGGCACGTCGTTTCTGGATACCTATGAAGCGCTATTTTCCTATACTAGTACCGACAAAAAATCGCTCTTTAATCTGGCTTCTCTAAATGCCAAACCGTCGGTCAAGGATGAGATCAGACGCATATGGTACTGGGAAAATAATTGATCCGGATAAGTCAATTCAAGAGGAGATGATCTGATGAAAAAAGTGATTAAAATCAGTATGGCATTAAGCATACTGGCGGCAACCAGCTTAACCAGTCTGGCCAGTCTGCCAGCCATGGCAAATGAAACAGGCTGGACGCCAACGATAAGTGAGAAAATTCTTATTCTGCCGCCAAAGCATCTGGAAACAGCCATAGAACAGGATTTTGACCGGTCGCCATTGGCCAGTGAATTGGGATCAATTGAACAGACAATCAATAGTCAGGTGTCTTTTCTGTCACAGCTACAATCTGACCTTGATCTTTATGAAGGCGAACAACAGCTAGAAGCTCGCCATCAGCTGATTTCAGGTAAGCGTGATTATATTCAATTGATGGGCGAACAAATCCAGCTGAAGAAAAAACGGTTGGAAGTCAAACTGGCCATCTATGATAAATTGCTCCGGAAGTCGAAGCGAAGTGCATATGAAAACAGCCAGTCCGCCCAATTCGATGAAGTGCATTCAGCGGTTGCTAATCGCGCCGCAACAGTCGATAGCAGCTTGCGGGATGATCTGTTTACTTCAACCATGATGCCGGAAACGAAATTCGCCGGTGCATATGCCGAAAACCAGTCCGCTATCAGCCAGCTTGTTGAGGCTATCGAAAACCATCCGTCTAATCATGTTGGGCAATCCATTGATGGTGAACCGGTATCCCGCGAAGAAGAATTGCGGCTATCCATGCAGGATATTCAATCAGAGCTAGCCATTCTTTCCATGGAAGAAGACGTCTTAGGGCATATGGCAAAACTGGTTTCGCTTGATGCACAGGCTTTTGCCGATGATCTCAATGATTTTCAGTATGGAATGGATGGGTTTGAGCCAAAAACCTATGACTCGCCAGCCAATAATCTTCAACTGTTTATTAACCAATCATAATTTAAAAGGAGTTTCCCATGAAACGTTTACTTGCTTTATCTGCTACTTTGTTTTCTATCGCCGCAACGATGCCTGCTATGGCTAATTCGCTGGATAATCTTGAACGCGAACGTGCCATTGCCATTGCCAAGATGCTGGATGGTGATATTTCGGTCTCTCAACGGTCTGAATATATGATGTCATCATGGCGGCGCCTGACTGATCTGGAAAAAATTGTCATTAATGACAAGTCACTAAAATCATCAGCACCAGCGGCGGCTTTGCGGGCGTTTAATAGCTATGAGCTGACATTCCTCAGCCACGCCGCGGCAGAGAATAATCAATTAATCACTCAGCACTGGGCAGAAACAGTTGGTCTGTCCACTAGCGATCTGCTGGTTTCGAGGGTTGGCAGATGAGCTGGGCTCTGGTTAGCAACAATCTAGGATTAGGTGGCCGCGCCATTAGCATTGTCCTTGGGTCACTGGTGATCCTGATGGCCGGGCTATCCCTGTCTAATAACATTGCGGCTAGTGATATATTCAGCTGGACGGTGGATGTTTTGGGTCTGGGATTTATCGTGCTGACCTTGATGCTGGTTTTCGTTAGTGTTTTCAGCAGTCTGAAAATCATGGAAACCAGAGGTCATGTAGCTTCGGATGATACCGATGCGTTTAGACGAAAATGGATGCTTAGCGGGCTTCAGGCCTGTAATGGTATCGCTACCATCGCGCTGACATTTACCTTGCTCGGGATTTCGCTTGGCATTGGATCATTGTCACATGGCGGGCTCACACCGGAAACAATTAATGACATCATTGCCGAGCTGACTAACCATTTTAGCATGGCCTTTATGACGTCTGTGATTGGCCTGCCATTATCTGCGGTTCTTCGAACTTTGCTGATCCTGATTAACACGACCACGATGAACAGTGATCAACCTGTCCATTATTCGCAACCTATTATTGCCGGAGAATAAATTATGCGTTTTCTTATTTTTAATATCAGCGTTCTGGCCGCGCTAGGATATCTGTTTACGGCCTCACCTGATCAGTCTTTTTCATCATGGATCACGGGAACATCAAAAACGGTCGTTGCCCAGATTGATGATGTGATGCGGGATGGTAAAGACACCATTGAACAGTCACCAGTATCGCTATCTTCGCCAGTTGATAATGATATGACCATGCTTCGGGATGAGATTAAGGGGCTGAAATCAGATATCGCTGATCTGAACGCCCATATTAATCATCTGAACCGGAATGTCATATCAGATCAGATGCCGGCGCCGGATTCTGTTAATGTTGATGCCCGGATGGAAGCCGCCAGCTATGATACGGTTAATATGCCTGACCATGTTGCCGCCCCTGTCCCATCGGTTGAATTGAATATGACACCGGCGGCAAATAGTCTGGCTGACGCAACCAATACAGATGACATGCCTGTGAGTGATACGGATATCGCTGATGCTTTTCAGGCGATTTCTGTGGCTGATCAGAATAATCAGATTGCCCCATCGCTTGATCCAGCCACGCCAGCTATGGATTTGCAATATATGAGCCCGTATGAACGGATTGATGATCTGGGTAAATTGATGATCGATATGCAAGTGTTTTACCTAGAACATTCCGGAGTCTGATCATGATGCGGGCAGCTTCTGTCATTTCTGTAATCGGTTTTATGCTTTTTATCTGGTTTGAACCGTCTGCTCCCGAAAGATCAGCAATAACAGAAGCAATGCCAGTGGATGCTAATGATCAGATAGAAAAAACGGATACCGATATAGCCGAAGACGTAATGGCGAGCATGGCTTTTGTGGCCTTTCCCGATCATATTACCTCTGCCGATATCATTGAACCTGTGCCGGATGTTGAACCGTTATCAACTAAACCGGCACCAGAAAAACCGGTGCTGGCAGAAACACCTCCGTTTGAAAAATTGCCCCCACAGCCGGTTTCTGATGCGGCTATGCCTGCTGCTCTGACACCATTAATGGCGAATATGGCAGATGCCAAAGCTATGCCGGCAGAACCAGAGTTATCTGCTATGCCTGCTCCTCTGATGCCGGTGATGAATTCGGTGCCAAATCAGCCGCCAAATCAGCAGGAGGTTCAGGTTCAGGATATAGCAACAGCATTAACGCCGCTTAAGCCTCTATCAGAACCAGCGGTCAAAGAGCAGGTTACAGCCATAACCAATGCGGCACCTGTGCTGGTGGCGGATTTTCAATCACATCGCATGGCCATGCAACATCTGGAACAAAGTGATGACATGCTTGATCTGGAATTATTCTGGCCAGAACATGCCGCTGATCGCGGTAATATAGCCCAAATTCTGCGCCAGTGTTTTGGTATGACAACAGGCTATCTGACCGCTGATCGCAATTTATATTACATTCGCAATCAGTCTGTTGTGACAGCTAACCGGCATCTATACTCACCCTATTCGCGGTTAAGCCAGACACCAGCTGACCCTATTGAGGCAGGTAACATTCAAACGCTGAAAACCGAATTAGGGCAGGGAACGCCACTGCGGATATTCACAAAAATTGGTGATAGTTATATTATTGGCGGTTTAATGAAAGCGGCGGGAACGCATCATCTGAATGGCCGTATCACTGCTACCTATGCGTTGGATAAAGGCAGGCTCTATTTAACCCGGATTAACATTAATGATACATCTGTTGCGGCTAAAATAGCGCTTTCGGATCAATCATCTGGCCAATGTATGTAGCCATTATGTTTTGTTACGGTTTATCCTGCACCGCCATATGAACACCAATTCCCGTATCCAGAAGCGATTTTCTGGCATTCATGCCCATGGGCCGGTTAGACCAGCGTTTAAACCATCGATACCAGTTCATAGTCAGATGGTCAGACGCAGACATCATGATAATCAGCGGTTTATTATCACCGGTTTGAACGGGATGGCGGATATGTTCGGTTGGTGCCAGTTCGGTTTGTGCTGGTTGAAGAATAGGGGTGATTGTATCACCATCTTTGGCATGGATGGCAACTGCCAGAGCAAGCCTGTCTGTTCCGTTATTCTGAATTTCCAGATAAAGCTGGCATCGCTGGCGCGGCAGTGAAGGCAGGGTTTTATCCGTGATCTGATATCGGTGCCAGCGCATCTGGGCATTTCCGCATGTTGCGCTGTTATCATCTGACACCGCCCAGACTAATTGCATATCCAGCTGATTGATCAGCGTTCTTGATTTTTCTTTCAGATAAGCTTCCTCAAAATAGAGAAAGCTCAATCGCGGAATAAAACGGTCATCCTGACGATAGGATTTCAGCATCCGGATTAATTCAACATGGGCGCCTGATTTTTCCATTTCCATAGCCGCATGGATAGGATGCCATGGGATCATCTGTTGCAGGCTGATCATGATAGACATCGTTAATCCATAGCCCAACATTCGGCGTTTCCAGCTTCGGTTGAATAACCGGCGAAAAGACGTGCTTATATTCTGATGCGGGCGTAGGCGAGATGTGGCCAGATTTGAATGAGGCTGAAACACCGAAAGCCGGGCATCGGATAAAAGCTGATCGATATCAGCCGCCACCGATACGCGGTGACAGATCATGTCTTCTGTAATCATGTCCTGTAATTCTGCCCAGTTATCGGGATGCAGAACAATATGCAGCTGATCGCCACGCGACCGGATGTCATCGAACAGCGACTGGCTTGCCTGAAATTTCTCACGGATATGTTGAATGGGGGTAACATTCTGGTTGATATCAACCTGTCCGCTAGCCCAGATATGCGCCATATGCCCTGCCGCATCATGAGCTTTACGAAACTGATCATGATGATGCAACCGGTGCGCGATTAACATGGATAATTGCCAGCTATCGCCTTGATCAATGATGCCACTAACATCAGCACGAAAAGACGGAATACCGGTGAGTTTTTGAATAATTCCAGTAGGGCGCCGGACAAAGCCATGATAGGCCGTGCTAACCGGTAAGGCATTAAAGGTATTGGTGATGCAGATAACCGACTGAATATCCGAGTGTTCTTCGGTGAGAGATATGATTTCTACCGGATGTTGAGTTGTCGGTATGAAAACGCAAGTCACTTGATATAAAGTTCCGTCTCTGGGTCTTTTAAATCCTTTAGCATGGGATCATCATGATGCAAAAGAATTTGTATGCGCTGATCTTGAACGGCGGTCAATGGTTTCTGGCGAAAAATACCATGGCAATGTGATATCAGCATCTGCTTATCGGTATCCTGTTCTGATGCTTGCTGATGAAAAATCAGTTGCACATAGACCAGCCCATCTTGCGACGATGAGGGCGTAATCCGGACATCAAAATCAGCACCGTTCCGGATATTGCTATCACTGGATGCCGCCGCCTGTTGCGGTTGATATGCAGATGCTTTTTGCGATAAAATAGCCTTGAATTGCCGTCTGGCCGTGAGATTCAGTGAAATAGCATGAAGAACGGTATCATCAGCCTGACCATTGGCGGCTTGCCATAAGCGATGCAGATCACAGCCGTCAGATGCCGTGGCTTCAACATGCTGATGCATCAGATGCGCATTTGTTATTTTATCAAATAAAATACCGGCATCGGATAAAATGGCTTCATTTGGCTTAGTCATTATATTCCTCCGATTTATATATGCGTGAAAATTGTTCAGCAAAAACAGCATGATCCTGCTTAAACTGATCATCCAGATTTTTAACCTCAGCCAAATGCATTAAAAATTGATCCATGGCTTCTATGATAACTTCTGTTAGTTCCGCCGCCGCATATAGGCGATCATACCAGACATCCGGATCATTTATGCCGGCAGGTGGCTGTTTTAATCCGGCGCGGCGATAGGCGCGGGCTGCTTTTTTGATATCCGCACATTCTGCTTTCAATGCAGGCGCCGTTTTACCCTGATCAAGGGCGGCAAACATGGTTTCGGCGGTGATATCAGCGGATGTTTCTGATAGGCCTTTATCCTGCATCAACATGGCCAGCTCACCACGCGCCTGTTCAGATAATTGCCGCATCAATATTTGTAATCCCTGCATATCACGGGCTTCTATTAAGCGCTGGCAAGCGGTTTGAACGCATCCCCGCGCCACGTTAACAATATCCCGCCATTCTGCCAGCCACGCCGAATATGCAGGCTGATTTTCGGGGGGCATCATGCTTGCCATGTCAGGTTGGTTATCCGGATGATCACGCAATGCTTGTGTCAGGCGGTTCTGTACAGGTGAAAAAACAACCCCGCGCAACAGGGAGCGATATAAGGCCGTTGCATGAGTATCTGCATGGAGTAGAAGACTTAATTTATCTTTTTCGCCATTATTCAGCATTTTTATTGTGTCTATGGGCGGTGCGGTTAATTCATGAAAAGCCGAGCGCATCGTTTGTTTTTCGTCATGCATCCATGTGTCACTGCTCTGCATCAAAGCCGGAGCGGAGCCGGTATCGCGGATGCTTTGATCATAATCGGCGTTATGAAAACAACGAAGCGCCAGATGATCCAGCCTGAACGCGGCATCATCCAGACTGTCCGGATGCGCAGATGAATGGCTGGCTAATTCAAGTCCCTGCCGGAAACTGATCCATGCCCGCAAACAGGTATCATAGAGCTTGAGGCTGTATTCCGGATCAAGGCTTTTCGCGCACCAGAAATCAAAAATGAGCGCATCATCAACATCAACAGCACTTAAATGGTGATCATTGCTGATCTGGCTAGCCAGATAATCCTGCAAAAGCATGGTGATTTTTCGCTCAGAGCTTCGCGGCAAATGATCACCAAGAAACCGGTATAACTGTTTCGATAGATCATTAGAAATGGTTTTGATCGCTGTGGGTTTTGTGTCCTGACCTAGCTGGTCATAGATATTTATGAAAATATCAAATCCCAATGCTTCACAGATAAAATTAGCCAGCCCCAGTATAACCGGACAACGCGCCATATCAATCTGATAGGCCGGTGTATGGGCGGTTAGCATGATATATCGGTCAACAATATGAACGGTATCGGGAATGCTGGCATCATCAAACAATCGGTTCACCCGTGCCGCGGTTGCTCTGCCGCCAAGCAATAGCGCGCCGGCATCAATGCCGGATACCGCCGCCGCAGACATAAACCCGCATAGCCGGTATAATTCCTGCCCATATGATCGGGAGGCTATCATGGTCGTGATTAATGTGGCCACACGCGGTGAGAAAACGGCATCACCACGGATATCGGTTGCATCATGAATATGCCGCAGACAATTCAGCAGATAGCTGGATGGCGGGTTAAGCCTGAACTCTGCCCATGATGATAAGATATCGGATGGATCATTCATGATCTGACATTTTCTGATCGCGGCATAATAAGTTAAATTAGAATAACTTAATTTATCATGCTTTGATGAAATGAACAGCCTGTTGCGTTTATTATATCGCGGCGTGCCGTCATTATGACTGCTTTCGGGATTATGTCGGGGACTATATCCGGCAGGCGTAAACCCGGCAGGCGTAAACATGGTGTCATGGATGGTGTTATCTATCAGCATGGATCAATAGTTCTCATTTATCCACTGACCAACACGCGCCCGATTCTGATGCATCCGCGTCACCAGTTTCTGACTATAGGATATATGCGACGACATATGCATTGTGGTTTGTTTTATGCGGTTTTTGGGGGAAAGCCAGTAATTGATTTCTTTCAGCTCATTCCGCCATTGATAATGTCCGTTCCATTGATGGGTTGCTGGCGCAATATTGTGGTTATCCGGTGATATAATCACTGGCATAGATACCATTTGCGGCTGTGTAGATGGTGCATGATCTATCATGCCGCGCCAGTTGGTTTGATAATACCGGGCGCGATTTAGAACTTTCAACACATATCCACGGGTGGCAGGAATAATGCTGGGCGGATTGGTTTTTGTCACGCGTGAGCCGCCATTATAATGCGATAGCGCCAGATCAATTCTGCCATCATAACGCATAATCAGATCATCCAGAAAACGGATACCAAGCTGGATATTCAGCCGTGGTTGATATAGCCGCTGGGGATCAACAGAAAATACGCCTCTTGCGGTGGCTGGCATGATCTGCATCACCCCGATAGCACCTTTATGGCTAACCACATGCGGGCGGAAGCTGGATTCTGTTTCTGCTACTGCTAAGGCCAGACTTGGTGACACATATCTTGATTTTAATGCTTCCTGAACGATCATGACTTTAATCATGTCGGTATCATGATAGCTGTTGGCAGATGCGGGTTTGGGCATGAACAACCCGCCCATCAGCAAAACCAAAAGAGCAAGACATCCATATATACGCGGCAGAATATGTGAAGATTCAGATATAGTCATGACTAGTTCCTTTTGGCAATAATAGCGGCATCCAGATCAGCAGGCAGGGCTGATATCTGAATATCAAGGGCGGTATAGGATTGTTTGAAAGCCATGACATCCGACATGGCGATGCTGTCCTGAACGGCCAGCAAAACAGGTCTGGCCGGATCAAGGTTATCGGGATTGATCATCACCAGCTGTTCATTGAAATAACCATCCGGATGAAAAAACAGGATTTGTGGTTCTGTCTGTTCCGGTTGTTCGGCATCGGACGCAGCCGCAAGTGACATGGTATCCGGTGCGGCGGCTTCGGGCTGATGAACAATGGCAAATAACATCAATACCATTAGGCTGAAAAACGCCATAGCAAGGGCAAACGCGACTTCTGCTAGGGGGTTGGCATCATCGGAAATCATTAATCACTCCATGTAACAAAACGGTGTAACAATACGGTTATCGTCATATGTTAAATGGGAAAATGTGACCTGTTTTTTCCAGAAATGATGCCAGCAGGATCAGATTAATTGAATTTAAGGGTGTTGCCGGTGCTGCCGCGACTTTCTATGCTGTCATAGCGTTTGACGCTGATAGAGCCGGATTTTACCTGAAGCGCGGCATCCGTATCCGGATCAATTCCTATTTCCATCAGGCTAACGCGCAACCATTCGTTTAATTTCTGCGCCGTGACAGTGGTATGATAGGTAAATCGTAGCCGGGGGGAACGGGATTCTGTTTGTGTTATGGCAACAAATCCGGGGAATTCATGTTCCATTAAATCAATTAGTTCCAGCATCTCATCATTATCCAGATCAATCAATTCTACTTTGAACGTCTGGATGGGTGTTCCATCACCATCAGATGCTCTATCTGATGATCCGGTGGGTCGTTTCAATACCTGAACAATACTACTGGCCAGACTATCGGCCTGTGCTTCCAGTTCAGGGAGTAACAATCCATCAAGACAATTCTGGTTGCAGTTTTCAGGAATAAGAATGACCTGACTAGGTTCAACCCAGCTGGATACAAAACCGTTGCTGGTTGTATAGATTTGTGCGGCCAGTCGCATAGACAGGCTCCGCATCCCCGGTTCCATCCATTCATCATATTCAATAAAAATAATAAAGCCGTTGCCAATAGTTGCCCTGATTGCATCGGATTGCGATAGAATAGCTGTCCGGTTGCTTTGTGCTGGCATGCCTATTCTGTTCAACACTGTGCTGGTGTCTTTGACCATATATCCGGCTTTGCTCAGGCGTGATGCCATCACATCACTGGCTTTCTGGCTCATCCAGGATAGCGATGCCGGTGCTTCGGGGAACAGGATAACCGTATTTGCCTGTGCGTTATGGACGGTGCCAGACAACGCGACCGCAATAATAAAGGCTAGTGCGAATACAGATTTAGGCAGAGAAAAAATAGACATAAGTGATACCTTATCGGGGCGGATAGACATTATGAGCCACATTGAAACCAGAATGCTCTAACGGCATCCGGTTTTTTCATTCTGATGGTCTGATTATTTACAAAAATGTTATAATCAGTGCGTAAATGCATACCGGTTTCAAGCATCATTAACTGAATCCATTTGCGGATACGCTGTGTTTGCGCGGTCGTATTCAGCTGATAGATGGCGTAGTTATGATTTGGCGCTTTTTCCAGATCGATATTAATGACACCGGGAAACTCATTTTCAATGATCTGGATAGCGGCTTCCTGCTCACACCCATCAAATCCTTCAAAAGCTAGCCGTAACATCTGGGCTTTCCCGCCCCATGGTTTCACATCTGACAGATTTGTCTGATATCCCGCCCGATCAAGCCGCTTTTCCAGACTTCGGGCTAATGCGGCGGCGGCGGCGGCAAGGCTATCCGTATCACTATCTAATAAAGGCAGGGTCGTAGATTGCGCTACAATATCACCGGTTTTAAGATCAATGGCTTTCAAAAAAGGGTCTGGATAAGGGGAATTATTCGTCATCAACCCCAGTTCAACCAGAATAAGCCGGTCTGATGACTTGGCAAGGTAGGGTTTGGCCATGTCAAGAATATCAATGATGCTAGCATCATTTATCGGCTGGCCTAGTTCAGATTCTATAAATACACGGCTTTTTACGTTGACGCCAATATCTAACAATGCACCGCGGAATTCATGGTGAAGACGCTGGACTGATGCGTTATCAGGGGTTGCGGGCGCTAGCAAAATGCTGTCTAAAGCAGATGCTTGGCTAAGGCTAAAAAATATACTCCCTAATAATCCGATAATAAACGTCTTCATTTTCAATTCCTTAGCAAGTGTTTCGCAATTTAGATTAATACTGGCAATTGAATTTTATTAGTATTTTCTAAATTAATATAAGAGATAATGAAATATTTTGAGCCAAAATTGTCCATTATGTATTTGAACCACCTAAATGAGGTAATCATGAAGCATATATTCCTTCCACGTTTTTATATAGTCCTTACGACCATGATGTTGAGTTTGTTCCATTCAGGAACAGCAATGAGTGATGCCACTTGCGGAAGTATCACCGAAGCATCAGCGGTGGTATCTATGGAATATGTCCCCAAGTTTTTATCTTCAAAACCACAAGATAAAGACGTGGATGATTTGCGACAAATGGCAATCAAAGCGGCGTGGGAAGAATATATTTCGGGCTGTATGAATC
Source organism: Alphaproteobacteria bacterium (assembly GCA_018701255.1). Classification (GTDB taxonomy): domain Bacteria; phylum Pseudomonadota; class Alphaproteobacteria; order Puniceispirillales; family UBA1172; genus UBA12202. The sequence goes on from JABIWM010000078.1 coordinate 14,849, forward strand.
CCGGCCGATTACAACAATATCTGGGCAAAAAGGATGATGTCCTGAGAAATATCGATGAATATGTTTCTGTTGTAGCCTTTGAACATGACAAAAACAAAAATAAGAAAAATGTTCTTGATGGCAGAATAGTCATCAGAGTGAAAACAAATCTGGTCGATGCGCAATTTGCCCAGCAATCCGGCACCGTTGGTGGCCGTGGTATCCGCATGATGTGGTTGTTTACAACAAGCCAGGTAACAGCCCAGCAGAATAGCACATTGCAGGCATTTGATCCCGATATTGATACCCGCAGTTCCAGCAAATCACTGAATACGCTTGATAATACCTATCAATCTGATGGCACGAATACGGTGGAAAGCACGCTTACTGAAAGTATGACGCAAAATCAGTCTTCGGGAAGCGTAACCACCGGTGGCAATATTTCCACTCTTGGCACGACCCAGATCGGAGTAAATAAGAAAATTAATGCGGTGTTTGGCGTTAGTATGAAACAGGGATTAACCCAGAATAATTTCCGGCCGACCCAGTATGATTATGTTGCCGCCAGATGTGGCGGAGTTGATCCGCGTGAAATTGAAAAAGACATTGCCTTTAACGGCGTGATGTCCATGGAAAATCTGATATCAGTCGAAACAGCAGCAATGGATTGCCGGATGGAATTAATGGCCATTGGCACGATTGATATCGGCATCCCGAAAAGCTCAACCGTTAGTGGCCATACGGTTACGGTTTCTGTTACTGGTGAAATCGTTGATTTGCGTGATGGCATACCATTTACGATTGCGGCGTTCGGGCCAGTCCAGCAAACAGATGGCGGCGCGGATGAAGCAACCGCTATTCGCAATGCTATTGCTAATATTGGCACAAAAACAGCAATTGAGCTGGCCAATGTTCTTGACGCTAACGGTATTCGCTAGGCCAGAGTTTAGATAAGGTTTTAAATAGGATTAATCATGATGGAACATTACCATAATGCCATATTCAGTAATTTTGCCGCGATGCTATGCCACCGGCTCCGGCTAGCTAACCGTGTCACCATGGTGGCGGCAATAGCAGGCATGGCGGTTATGTTTATGGCTATGACTCCGCCACCTGCTTCGGCCAATATCAAGCTGGTTGAGGTGCAGGCAGAAGGCATAGGCACAACCCAGCGTGATGCCATTCTTGATGCCCTAAAAAGTGCAGTAGGCCAGATTAATGGTATGGATATCTCATCACAGACGATATCCAGACTGGCGACACAGGTTGTTGATACCGACCAATATACAGAGTTTACAGCCTCAACAGAGTTTGTTGAGGATATTTCAAGCGCAACATCCGGCCAGATTGATAGTTTTGACATTCTATCTTCACGGGTGCGGCCAGATTTCAACAACGCCATAGAAGTCGTGCTTCGTGTCAAAGTCGCTAAATATGTTGCCTCAAAACAACTCAACAGGCTTCGCATGTCTGTTTATGATCCGTATCTGGATGCATCCATCGCATCTGATCCTGATGCGATCCGTTTTGCCAGATCACTTCGCCGCAAAGTTGAGGATTACCTGACCCAGACGCGCCGCTTTGCGATGCTTGACCGGCAGATGTTAACCGATACCCAAGATGAACTTAACCTAATTGCCAGTGGCGGTATGCCAACATCAGAACTGGCCCGATTAGGCCAGCGTGCAGGCAGTGATTATCTGGTCATGATTACCGTCTATAAACATGGCAGAATAGTGAATGATCGCCAGTTACTGGGAACGACCGCCATAAAACGTGACGTTAGTGATGTAGCGGAAGTATCTGTCCGGATTATCGATGTGGCCACGTCACAGATTAAATATGCCAAAAATCAAATCTTTCAGGTTGA
>JABIWM010000079.1 GCA_018701255.1 Alphaproteobacteria bacterium
CCATCGGTGATACGGCTGATCAGCAGATCAAAAACAATCCGTCCCTGCGGTGTTAGCAAAACAGCCGGAACAACATGATCAGCGGCAATGCTGGCCATATCAAGGGTCAGCAAATCATTGAGAAATGCTTCTGCCTCAACGCCGGTAACGGCCAGACAGCGGCGCTCATTAATGCGCCATATGGTGATCTGATTATCTGTCATAACTATATTAATATGGCCATTTTGTTATGGGTCTTCAAGGGTGGTTTCAAGGAGTGGTTTCGGGGGTGATTTTATGGCGACCTATCCGGCATCCGGCAAATCCCATCATGCCAGCAATAATCGGCACAGTACCCATAACAATCAGAATGGCGTTCAACCCATAACCGGCATCAATCATAATGCCAATGCCAGCAGGTGATAATGCCGATGCAAATACCATAAGCGCGTGCATCACCGCCTTGATCCCGCCCAGATGACGCGTGCCATAAAGTTCTGCCCAGATTGGCGTAACAACCGGATAAACCCCGCCCTGTATTAATCCGAAAACAGCAAAATATACCCAGACCATCATAGGTGAGCTGATCTGGCCAAGCAGAAAGACAGGCCATGCCAGCAAAGCCACAATAACCGGTGCAATCGCGGTGGCCGAAAACCGGTCAACCATAGCACCGCCGATCAGTGAGCCAAAAATGCTCAACGCGGCATAAACCGTATATCCGCTTGCCCATAATGGAAGCGGTATGTTTTTCAGATCAGCAAAATAAATCTGGTGGAAGAACAATCCGGTTGAGGTAAAGCTAGGTGCTAATACCAATCCGGCTAGCAACAGAAACCGCCATTGAAAAATGACCTGCCGTGTTGTCCAGTGATTGCCATCCCGGCCAGCGGCCAGACTATCAACGCCGGCGCCATCCTGACCGTCTTGCCGGCCAGAAAGCATCAGCGTCGCCGGTATCATAACCACCAGTAGCAGGATTGTTGTCACCTGCCAGATATGCCGCCAGTCCATGACCGCCAATAACAATAGCGCAAAGGCAGGCATCAGAACTTCGGATAACGGATGGCCTTGCGCGGCAATAGCAACAGCCCGCCCACGTTCGGCAACATAGCGGCGGCTCATGGCGGTAGCGTAAAGATGGCTCATCATGCCCTGACCGGTAAGCCGTAAAAAATAAATGCCAAAACCAAGCATGACAGCAGAAGACACGATTGAAAAAAAGCTGGTAGCAAAAGCAAGCCCGATAATGACCGCAAGCGCCACAGATTTTAGCCGGAAGATATCAACGCTCCGCCCCAGAAAGATAATGGTCGCCGCGCTACATAATGTGCCGACGGCGTAAATCATGCCAAAATCACCATGGCTGAGATTTAGCTCACCGCGTATTTGTGCTGAAAATAGTGAGATGAAAAATGTTTGTCCGGGTGAGGAGAAAAACGCCAGCAATAATCCGAATAACAAAAACCGCCATTGCGACGTGATGAAGCGGATATTGTTGTGCAAGCTGAATGCGGACATGAAAAATCCAGTAATATGTAAAAATCAGCTGAAAATCAGGCTTTGCCGTAAGATTGAATTGATATTTATACCGGCCAGCGTAACGAATAAAAACGCAAGGGCAAAGCGTTTTGGACAAAAAAATACCCCCATGACAGGGGGTATTTTAAAAGAGTTTAGAAAAATGATTAAGCGGCTGGAGCTTCTTTTGGTGCAGCCAGAACAGCAAGAATGCCGCCAATCAGACCAAGAATGATACCGATAATTCCAGCAAATCCGCCCATTACCAAAGTGATAACACATACAACCAGCATGATGATGCCCGGCATACGCGCGCTACGCATAGCCAGAGCCATAATACCAGCAACAAACATAACAATAGATAGCAGCAGGATAACCAGGCTAGCCGTTGCCAGAGTTGATGAAACATCTGCTAATTCTGCTGAACCAACACTGCCAGCATCGATTTGTGATAAGGCTGTGCCAAATGATGCCGCCGCATAGGCCAGATAAGCAATAATAGCATTTATAACGCCACCAATAATCCCTAATACTCCACCAGCTACTTTCATTATATTCTCCTAATGAATGAAATAAAAAATATCTTTAACACAATTCAACCATATTCAACATGAAAAAATCTCAATCACTGGCAATGGCTGCATATCTGATTAAATCGGATCATTACCAAACCGGTTATCTGTGCTGACACTTGGTGATGCATACCAGACCACCATCCAGACAAATGTGCCGATAAATATGCCAGCACCTAGTGCCATCATCACATAAGCTCCGCCGAAAGAGGAGGCCAGGCCGCCAGTATCACCAGTCATGGCAAACATGGCCGAAACAAAAATAGTAACTATGGCACCACCAAACAAAGCAGAGGCCATAGTCATCGATCCATAAAAAGCGGCAAGCCACCAGCCGGTGCGATTAATATCATGAAGCCGTCTGACCGATACCGCAATTCCCGGAATAAACGTTAGCAGAGAAAATATTATGTAGACATAATCAATAAAACCATAGCCCAGACTGGATTCATCAAAATAGGGGTCCATCATGTCTTCAAAGGATGGCATAGAGGCAATGGAATAGATAAAATAAAGCACACCGATTAAAAATATCATCAGACTATACCACCAGAACTCACTGCGGGTAGACCGTCCTTTGAAATCAAAATATCTGAATAGGGGAAGAATGGAGTAATTAAGTGCGTTCATTTTGCACATTCCTAACGTTGATAATTATATTTTGTATATCTAGGTATCGTTATTAAGTTATTTTTAAATCTGCGTATAGTGGTTTTCTTTTCACATGCCGTTTTCATGACTTTATGTTATTGTTAATTACTAAAAACTAATACTAAAAGTTAACCTGATATGTGTCACACTCGTTTAATTGTAAAAACAGCTCTGATAATAGTCATGGCTTGCTGGCTTAACCTTAATCTACACGTTAGTAAGGGGTGGAGCCATGAATGTATTCCGGCCAGTAATTCTGCGGCGGATATATTTGCCTATAACAGTTGCAAAAGCGATCTGCTTATCGGGGCATCTGGTCATAGTGATACCGATCAAGCCGATCATAATGCCGCCAGAATAGAATCATTAGAGCAGGAAAATGCCATGCTCAGAACCCAGATTAAAACAATGAAAGCCCGGCTTTTGCAGATTATCGCCGATTATTAATCCGCGTATTGATAATAATACAGGCCTTGATAATAATACGGGCAACAAAGCCGTATTGATAAAGCGGGGAAATGGTGCTGCTGAGAAGACTTGAACTTCCGACCTCTCCCTTACCAAGGGAGTGCTCTACCACTGAGCTACAGCAGCATAGGCGTGTTTCTATCAGCAAGAGATACAAGATGCAAGACTAAAGCAATGCCGATTGCCGCCAATAGAACCTATTCCTATTCAAAACCATTTTAACATAAACCGCACCAGCCGTTGAACCCGTGGCGAGAACAGTTTCGGCGTGTAAAACGCTCCTGCGGTGCGTTTGCTTGCCTCACCATAAGTAGGATAAGGCGCAATATGTGATGCCATGGTTTTTATGGATGCTTTTGCGGTGATGGCAACCGCCCATGCGCCGATCATTTCACCAGCATGTGGGGCTAGAATGCTGGCACCCAGTATCCGGCCTTTTTTGTTGGTAACAGCGATGACCATGCCTTCGGTGCGGCGTTCGGCACGCGCCCGATCATTTTCGGCTAATGGAGTGATTAGCGGAATGGGGTCATATCCGGCGGCGGTTGCCATATCCATAGTCATGCCGACATGGGCAAGTTCAGGGTCGGTGTAAGTCACCCATGGCACAAGGCTATCATCAATGCGGGCGGGCAAGCGGAACAGCATATTACGGATCACTATTCCAGCGTGATAGCCGGCGATGTGGGTGAATTGTTGCCGGCCGGATACATCACCTATGGCAAAGACGCGCCGATTGCTTGACCGCAAGCGGTTATCGGTTGTGATGCCTGTTCTGGTATAGGCAATGCCAGCCTGTTCCAGATCAAGGCCGTCCAGATTAGGCCGCCGTCCCACCGCCACCAGAATATGTGAGCCATCAAGCGTGTTTATGGTTTTCCCGTCCTCTGCGGTTTTCCCGTCCCCTGTGGCTTTCCTGCTTAAGGTAACCGTGATCTTGCCATCGGTGCCGGTGACATGTGATATGGCCGTGGATTCAATAATATTGATGCCTTCTTGGGTAAGCTGTTGGTGCAGGATGGCAACCAGACGCGGCTCATCCCGGCTCATGATAGATGATGCGGCTTCAACGATAGTAACCGCCGCCCCTAGCCGCCGCCATGCTTGCGCCATTTCAATTCCGATAGGCCCGCCACCCATAATAATCAGATGTTCGGGGACATCAGAAAGCGTGAATATCGTTTCATTCGTGTAATGTGGCGTTTCTGCCAATCCCGATACTGGCGGTACAAACGGTGATGATCCGGTGGCAACAACAAAATACTTGGCTTTAACGGTATAACCGCCGCCGGTTACGGTGTTGTGACCGGTAAATGTGGCGTCAGATGAAATCACCTTCACGCCCAGACCGCTAAATCGTTCCACCGAATCATGTGGCGCAATGCTGGCGATAACATCTTCGATATGGGCTTTTACTCCAGCCATATTCACCGATTTTTTTGCGGTAATCCCCATGGCCGCCATGCGCGGATCATGATAGGCCAGTTTCGCTGCCGCTAGCAAAGCTTTGGATGGAATACAGCCATAATTCAGACAATCGCCGCCCATTTTATGACGTTCGAATAAAACAACTCTGGCACCCATCTGGCTGGCACCGGCGGCAACAGATAATCCACCAGACCCGCCGCCAATGACACAAATATCCGTTTCCAGCATAGTCATGATTTATCCTTATGACCGGCCTGTTTTGACCGGATGGTTTTCATAATTGGCGGGATCAGCGCTAATGCGGATAATGCCAGCAAGGGGCCAATATAACGTGGTTCTGATAACACCGCCAGATTAGGCGTTTCACCGGCTGCGATGAAATCACCAAAACCGATCCCGACATAAACATATACAGCGCTTCCGGGAATGATACCGATAACCGTGGCCAGCATATAGGGCATAACACGCATCCCCAGCATAGCCGGAATAATATTTACCACCCAGAATGGCGCAATAGGCATCATGCGTAAAGCCAGAAGCCAGTAAAAAGGCGACCGGTCAAAGCCATGTTTTAACCGGTTGATAAAGCGTGAACCCGATGCTTGAAAAAAGGTGGCTAAAGCCCCGCGTGCCGCTAAAAATACCAGCAAAGCGCCAAGGCTGGCCGAGAAAACCACCATAATCACAGCCATCCAGCCAAATAATGCACCGCCCATTAGCGTTAGAAAAACAGCCCCCGGAACAGAAAATGCAACGGCAAGCGTGTAGATGGTAATGAACCCTAATATCATGAACAGAACATGTTGCTTTATCCACTGGCTTAACGTGCCGTATTGCGCCGCCATGCTATCCCATATATCAATATCGTAAATCCGTATAACAGATAAAATCAGGCATAAACCGGCCACCAGCACAAACAACGGAACAAACCGTTTCCATGTCTTTCGTGAATCCGGAGTATTGATGTCGGGGCTATTGCTCTGAGCCTGATTAACCAAATGCTTATCCTTTTATTAATGGGGCGCATTAATGGCGCGATATTGCAAATTCAATTCACCATACAACGTAGCTTTTTACTTTATGCTAATATGTGTATGAAAATGGCAAATCACAAAAAAGTGATAATTAGCCATTTTCCTGCCTGTTTTTCATGGTAAAACCTATTCTAGGATGACATCACAGCATCACAGATAACATCCCTTGTTGCTGTCTGTTATTATGCGATCATGCAGGAAACCGGTTTGAGATAATATTCATGAATAAACCTAAATCGAAAAAACAGAACACGGAACAACCGGCATCTGATAAAACAGACAGACTGGCACAGGCGTTGCGTGAAAATCTGCTGAAACGAAAATCCCAGAAACGCGGCCGCACAAATAGCCAGACACCACCGCTTGCCGGCAAAGGAGAGCCAGATCATGGATAAATTGAACATTGTTGGCGGCGGCCAGCTGAATGGCGTGATCCCGATTAGCGGCGCTAAAAATGCGGCTTTACCGTTGATGTGTCTGGCGTTGCTAACAGATGACAAACTGATTCTGGATGGCTGGCCTGATCTGGCTGATACACAATCCATGCGCGAATTGCTGGCTAGTCTGAATGTGGAAAGCACAATGCAGGATGATGCTTTGCATATGCAGATAAACGGCCAGATAGGGATAGAAGCATCATATGATATCGTCCGCAAGATGCGCGCATCCATTCTGGTGCTAGGGCCGTTGCTGGCACGGATGGGTGCGGCCAGAGTATCGCTTCCGGGGGGATGTGCTATCGGCACACGTCCGGTTGATCTGCATATTATGGTGATGGAAAAACTGGGCGCGACAATCACATTAGAAGACGGATATGTTCTGGCCGAAGCCAAGCAGGGGCTGATCGGCAATCGCATCACTTTTCCCATTGTCAGCGTTGGCGCAACAGAAAATGCGCTGATGGCGGCTGTACTGGCAAAAGGCCAGACTATTCTGGAACATGCCGCGAAAGAGCCTGAAATTACTGATCTGGCAGAATGTCTGATCGCGATGGGCGCGCATATCACCGGCCATGGCACGGATACCATTATTATTGATGGCGTTGACCGTCTTAGCGGCACAGAGCATAGAGTCGTTCCGGATAGAATTGAGGCTGGAACATTTGCGATTGCCGCCGCGCTAACAGGTGGTGAAGTCACATTGCAACATGCACGGCCAGAACATCTGTCTGCATTAACCGCGCTTTTGATCCAGTCAGGAGCATCTGTTACCGCCGGTGATGATCATATGATTGTTGCCGGACATGGCCGGCCTAAGCCGGTGGATATGACCACCGCGCCTTATCCGGATTTTCCAACAGACTTGCAGGCGCAATTTATGGCGCTGATGGTGATGGCGGATGGGGTATCGCATATTGACGAAACGATTTTTGAGAACCGGTTCATGCATGTTCCCGAATTGATGCGCATGGGTGCTCATATTTCCGTATCTGGCGGGTCGGCTACTATCCAAGGCGTGGATGGATTAATCGGGGCACCGGTAATGGCAACCGATTTGCGGGCTTCGGTGTCTTTGGTGCTGGCTGGTCTGGTGGCTAGCGGGACGACAACAGTGCAACGCATTTATCATCTTGATCGCGGCTATTATCGGCTAGAAGAAAAACTGAATGCTTGCGGCGCGAACATCACCCGCGTCAAGGAATAATCCGGTAAAATCATAATAGAATTAATTAAGATAAGGATATCATGCCATGACAGACAGACAAAAACTGGCGGCATATGATCTGGCAGATTTGACGGTCATATCCGCGCTATTGCAGGATGCCACCGTTCTTATTGGTGATATGGGATATGACGCGGCGGCAGAACAATTCATGCTGGTTGCGGCCAGATTCACCACCGAGGATAATCAGAAACGCCGCCGCTTGATGGGCATAAATATAGACGGCGTGAAACGGGCACGGCGGCAGGGTATTGATCTGGGGCGCAAAGAAGACGTGCTATCCTTGCTCAGTGTGACGTTTTCCGGTATGTCGATTGATATAACATTTTCCGGTGATGCTATGCTATCACTGGAAACCGATCAGATCAGGGTGTTTGCCGCTGATCTGGATGAAGGATGGGCAACAGGTTTCCAGCCTTCGCATAACAGCGATTGAGGAAAGTGTAATCTGATGACAAGCCTTGGGCAGGGATGGATGGATACGGCGGCTGACGCTGATAACCGGGAAAAGCTGATACTGGCTTTGCCAAAAGGCCGGATTCTGCATGCTATCCGGCCGGTGATGGAACATGCCGGACTGATTCCCGAAGATGGGTTTTTTAATGAAAAAGACCGCCGCTTGCGTTTTACTACCAATGATCCGATGGTGGATATTATCCGTGTCCGCAGCTTTGATGTGGCGACATTCCTTGCTTATGGGGCGGCGCAGATGGGTGTTGCCGGTTCTGACGTGTTGATGGAATTTGACCATCCGGATATTTACGCGCCGGTTGATCTGAACACGGGGCATTGCCGGATGGTGGTCGCAACCCGGGCGGAAACATTAACCGAAGAAGACCCCAGAAGCTGGAGCCATGTTCGTGTGGCAACAAAATATCCGCGCCTGACCACCCAGTATTTTGCCGCAAGAGGCGTGCAGGCAGAATGTATCAAGCTAAACGGCGCGATGGAACTTGCCCCCGGATTAGGGTTATGCCGCCGGATTGTTGATCTGGTAGAAACAGGATCAACACTAGAAGCAAATGGATTAGTCGAAGTCGAAGAAATTGCAAAAGTCACCAGCAAGCTTGTCGTTAATCGGGTGGCATGGAAAACCAGACCTGAAGCTATCAGCAATTGGATCAAACGCTTTCGTGAGGCAATAGATGACACTCAGAATACCGCTTAATCATCCGGATCGCGCGGCAACGCTTGATCATTTCATCACAGACTCGCGCGCGGTTGTGTCCGATGTTGGCGCAGATGTGGCACAAATCATTACCACTATCCGCAAAGAAGGTGATGCCGCTCTGCTTCGTTATACCGAACAATTTGATCATTTTGCCGTAAGCGATATGGCAAAGCTATCGGTGTCATCTGGCCAGCTCAAACAAGCCTATGAACAGCTTGATCCGGATATGCGGCAAGCGCTTGATCTGGCGGCTGACCGGATTTCTGCTTTTCACGAAAAGCAACGGCCATCATCCGAAGAATGGACAGATCAGGCTGGTGTCCGGCTGGGTTTGCGGCATAACCCGGTTGATGCCGCTGGGTTATATGTTCCCGGCGGTAAAGCGGCGTATCCGTCATCTGTTCTGATGAATGCGCTCCCCGCCCGTGTTGCTGGTGTTGATCGTCTGGTGATGGTAACGCCCATGCCGCATGGGGTGGCTAATGATCTGGTTCTGGCGGCGGCATGGCGGGCTGGCATTGATGAAGTATGGGCAATTGGTGGCGCACAAGCGGTGGCGGCACTGGCCTTTGGCACGGATAGCATCCGGCCAGTTGATAAAATTACCGGCCCCGGCAACGCATGGGTTGCAACAGCCAAGCGGCAGGTATTCGGACAGGTCGGCATTGATTCTATCGCTGGCCCATCCGAAGTTCTGATCATGGCTGATGCCCGGAATAATCCGGACTGGATTGCCATGGATTTAATGGCACAAGCCGAACATGATGAGCTGGCACAATCCATTCTGGTTACTGATGATCAGGATTTTGCCGATGCGGTGTCTGATGCGGTGGATCATGTTCTAACGACTTTACCACGCGCAGATATCGCTGGTGCGTCATGGCGGGATCATGGTGCTATCATCACGGTTTCCGATTGGGCAGAAGGCGTCGCCATTACTAACCGGCTAGCACCGGAACATCTGGAAATCGCCTTACCGAATGCTGATGCGATCAGCCAGCAGATAAAACATGCTGGTGCTATTTTCATTGGTGCTTACACGCCGGAAGCGATAGGTGATTATGTGGCCGGGCCCAATCATGTTTTGCCTACATCGCGAACAGCCCGTTTTTCATCCGGGCTTGGCGTGCTGGACTTTATGAAAAGAACAACAACGGTTTCATGTGATAGCGATGCCTTGCGGCAAATCGGTTCAGCGGCGGTTCGTCTGGCTACCGCCGAAGGGCTGGATGCGCATGCGTTATCGGTATCCCGGCGATTGAATGTCTGATAGCCATGACCGATGCATCTGAACAAGCCCGTATTATTGAGATACATCTGGATCAAAAAGATCAGCCGCGTCTTAGCGCCGAATCCGAACATGAGCGTTCCATTGCTATTTTTGATTTGATTGAAGAAAATTATTTCAAGCTGTCATCGGCCGCTGGCCCTTATATTCTAACCTTGCGGATGGATGCCAGACATATTCATTTTGAGGTCAAGGATAATGCCAGTCAGCTGTTAGCTAATTTCATGTTGGCGATGGGGCCGTTACGGCGGGTGATACGTGACTATAATATGATCTGTGACAGCTATTACGAAGCTATTCGCACCAAGACACCATCACAGATTCAGGCCATTGATATGGGACGCCGCGCGTTACATGACGAAGGATCAGAAATCCTGCAAACGCGTCTGGATGGAAAAATTGAAATGGATAAAGGCACAGCAAGACGGCTTTTCAGTCTTGTGTTTGTTTTAAAACAAGGGGCATGAACCGGAAGGAAATTGACCCATGACTGATAAAAGTCAGATGATGGATAAAAAGCCACTGAATATACTGTTTGCCTGTACGCATAATAAAATCCGCTCACCTATGGCTGAGGCTATGATGAAGTCAACCTATGCGCAACATATTGGTATGGTTGATAGTTGCGGGATGGATGATGGCGGCGATATTGGTGATGGCTTTACCATTGCGGTGATGCAGGAAATCGGACTTGATCTGATGGATCATGAACCCAAAAGCTTTGCTGATCTGGAATTATTGCCTTTTGATCTGGTTATCTGTTTCTCAGAAGCCAGTTTTGAGGAAGCAAGCCGGATGCCGATGCTGGCTAATGCCGCGATTGAATACTGGCCTGTCTATGATATGGAGCTGATTGCAGAAGGCCGCGAAGCGCGGTTAAATGCCTATCGGAATGTGCGTGATGATATAAAAACCATGCTGAATGACCGTTTTGAGGGTCTAAATGCATAATATGCTTGACCATGGACAGCGCATTAGCAATAGATGAACACCACTCTTTATCAAACTGGATTTTATGGATGGCTAAAGAAGACTTAATTGAATTTTCGGGCGTAGTAAGCGAACTGCTACCAAATGCTATGTTCAGGGTAAAACTGGACAATGATCACGAAGTGTTAGCGCATACAAGCGGCAAGATGCGCAAAAACCGTATTCGTGTATTGGCAGGTGATCGGGTTAATGTTGAAATGACCCCTTATGATCTGTCCAAAGGCCGCATTACTTTCCGTTACAAGTAACGCCGGCATCATGACAGCCCGTCAAGATACGCCCCGCCATCTGGTGCTAGCTTCGGCATCACCAAGGCGGGTAGAATTGCTTGATCAGATTGGCGTCACTGCTGATATTATTCATCCGGCTGACATTGACGAAACGCCAGCGAAAACAGAACGTCCCCGATTATATGTTGAGCGCATAGCACGCGAAAAAGCTGTGGCTATTGCCGCGCTTTATCCGGATTCCCATGTGCTGGCGGCAGATACGGTTGTTGCGATGGGCAGACGTATCATGGGTAAGCCCGATGATAAAGCCATGGCGAAAACCTATCTGGAACAGCTTTCCGGTCGCCGCCATGATGTCATGACAGCGGTTGTTCTGATATGTCCGGATGGTCAGATTTCATCCCGTCTGTCGCATAGCAAAGTGCGCTTTATGCGGCTGGATAATGCCATGATTGCGGCATATCTGAGCGGGGATGAATGGCAGGGCAAGGCTGGCGGATATGCTATTCAGGGCAGTGCCGCGATATGGGTTGACTGGATCAGTGGATCATATTCGGGGGTTGTTGGTTTACCATTATCCGAAACTGGCCGGATGCTTCGCCATGCCGGATTGTTGCCGATATCATGACAGATGCCAATGGTGATGATACCGGGTTTGCGGCTATTCTTGATCCCATGCCGGGCTATCAAAGACTTGCGCTAATCAAACATGGCCAGCTGACGGATATCTGGATCAATGATTTAAGTGATAAAATGCCAGCATATGGCAGTATATTCATGGCACGGATTACCGGCATATTTCCGGATCATAACCGTGTTCAGCTAAATATCGGACAGATGGGCATGGCCAGTATGCGTGTGGCTAATATGCGCGGATCAAAATCCGGCGCATTTACCACAGGCGCGCTAATACCGGTTACCGTTCAGGCAGAACCCCGTGAGCAGAAACCAGCCCAGATGCGGCATGGTATTATTCGGGAAACCCGCTTTGCTATTATTCATCATGTGCCGGATACATCCGGCCAGTTGCATCTATCCCAGCGGTTAAAAGCAGGGCTAGCCAATCAGCAAACGAGTGAATTGATGGATGCGCTGGACACATTGCGCAAATTGGCATTAGCGCATGATTGCCAGATTACCTTGCGCGAGCCAGCCCAACATCATCCCATTGACATGGTGATGGCTAGTATTCTTGCGCATGTGAAAGCACTTGATCAGGTGGCGGCAGAATCAAAAATCACAACCACACAGGGCATGCTGGCACCGGCGTTATCGCTTGCGCAAATAGCAGAACAACATGTTCAAGCTGAACATATCCGTATTGATCATGATGGCCGGCTATGGGCAGATGCCGATATAGATCAGCAGATTGACATAGCATTAAACCCTAGTCTGACCATGCCCGAAGGCGGGATTCTGCATATATCTACCCCGCCCGGGGCGGCTGTGATTGATGGTGATAGTGGAACCTCGCGGCTATCGCCGGATGCGCTGGCCTCTGCCATGATCACACCGCTGGCCAGACAGATACAGCTTCGCCGGATAGCAGGTGCGATTGTGGTGGATTTTCCGCGTATGGATCATGCTGGCAAAGACCGCATTCATCAGATCATGCTAGCAGAATGTGCCGATGATCCGTTGCGCCCAATGTGTTATGGATGGACAAAAGGCGGGCTATACACGCTGGATAGACGCCACCAAAGACGGCCGCTATCGGATATTCTGGACTGTCATATAGCCACGGCAAAACACGCCGCTATCGCCGCTTTGCGTCAATTATGGCAATCGGGGCAAAATAAGGATGGCGGCAATAAAAATGGCTTACCGCCCCAATTGTATCTGACCAAAGCCGCGCAAGACTGGTTGAATGGTGATGGTCATGCTGTCTATGACGCGGTATGTGCGGGCTTGCCATTGCCATTGCCACCGGAGTGGATTACTGTTCAGCCGTAAGTCATTGTAATAAAAAATGCGATTTAATATGAGGAACCACCATGCCAGCCAAATGCCCGACATGTGGGACGCTATCCGCGAAACAACATAGCCCCTTTTGTTCAGAACGATGCGCGTCTGTTGATCTGGGGAACTGGTTTTCCGGCAAATATGCTGTTCCTGCTGATGCGGAACCAGACGAAGATGATCTGGATGCCCTGATTGATGCCATGGAAACAGAAAATGCCAGTATCAGCGGTGATGGTGGGGCAACAGATGGCCAGCAAGGGGCTGAAATTATGCCATTTCAAAGAAAATAGTCTGCATTGATATTTCCCGCGCGTCTTTGGCTGGACATATGGGATAAGATCGGCTAGATCATAAATGCAGGTGTTAATGTTTTGCATTTATCACGCACCAGATGCCCAGGTAGCTCAGTTGGTAGAGCAGCGGACTGAAAATCCGCGTGTCGGTGGTTCGAATCCGCCCCTGGGCACCACTTGCTCTCCTGCTAATATATTGTATTTCAACAGTTATTTAAGCTTTAATTACCAATCACTAACTCATAGTTAATGATTAAGATTCTCTCATAATCTAGCTATTTGTCAAAGCTATTGTGACCCAGTTGTGACTGGCGTAATCGCGTAAAGACCAGACTAGGCCTTGGTTAGCTGGCAGTTTCTTATGCAAAATGTGTAAAGTTATTGTGACCGATATAGAGTATTTGGTTTCCATGGTGAGCTTGTGGGGGGCTGGGTAGGGTTGGAAATTCACCTATTTCAAAAAAGAGCTAAAGGGTTGAGTTATCGCTATTTTTATCTTGGTGTATTTATAGATTAGGCTACTTAATTGGTCATTCGATGACGACTTCAAACTATTAC
>JABIWM010000008.1 GCA_018701255.1 Alphaproteobacteria bacterium
CGCCGTCGCCACAACCAGAAATGCCCGCACTCTTTTGCCGCCATTTAGCGTTGAATAAGCCATGGCATCAACCAGACGCGTTGCCGCTCCGCTGGCTTTTTCTTCATCAAAAATATGCGTCAGAACGGTATCGGTTTGCCGGGCTATTTGCTGCATTTGCACCGACAGATCGGCTTTATCCGGGCTCAACATGATACTCCCCTCACCCTTTTAAATACGGCATGGTAAAATATGGTCTGGTGATTATTCAGAATCAAATGGTGTTATGGCTTCGGCATCGGCGCTGGCTTTCTGGGCGCGGATAGCGTCAACACGCATTTTTGCTTCATCAAGACGTTTCTGGCAATGGCGTTTTAGCTCTGTTCCACGCTCATAGGCGGCAACAGCGTCATCTAGCGAAACATCGCCACGTTCCAGCTTTTCGACTATTGTTTCCAGCTCTTTTAATGCGGCTTCAAAGCTCATTTCATCTGCGGCATTTGCCATTATCTGTATTCCTTTTCTGAAATTGGATATTAAGACGTCACTGTCTGGGCAATTGCCCTGACGATTTCTGCAATACGCTTGCGGAGCTGTGCGCTTTCCACCGAGTAATATGTTCGCACCAGCTCAAGGGTTTCACGCCGCGTCATGGGATCATTATTCTGTATCTCTATTTCTATCCTAGCATCAGAAAAAGCGATTTGTCGTGGTGAGTTTGATTGTGTCAAACTTGACATATCATCAAAAAAATAGCTGATATCAACCTCAAGTAGCTGGCTTATATCCCATAGCCGTGACGCACTAACCCTGTTTGATCCACGTTCATATTTCTGCACTTGCTGAAACGTCACGCTTAGCCCATGTGCCAGATGTTCCTGACTATAACCTAGTAATGTCCGTTGTAGCCGGATACGTTTTCCTACATGCACATCAATCGCGTTGTGATTGGTTACGCCATAACTTGCATCTGTTACTTTCTTTTTTTTGTCATCAGCCATGTATTCTCTGCCAGTTTGCTTATGCCAATCTGTTCAGCGGGTATTATCGCTTGCAACTGACTAAAACTCAACCCTCAAGGCCATATGCCCGATAATTTGCCTATCATACCCTCGGCTGTATTATTCGGAATTATGCTTGCGTGATATCATCCAGCGCGCGCAATAATGCACCCAGAATACCCGGCTCAAACGCGGAATGGCCGGCATCATCTACCATGGTAATTTCTGCTGATCTCCATCTTGCGCACAAAGCATCTGCGGAAAATGGCGGACATATCACATCATGCCGCCCCTGAATGATATAGCCGGGCTTGCCTTCCAGCCGGTTGACATGTGAAAGGATATAATCTGGCGAAAGAAAACAGTTATTTCTGAAATAATGTGCTTCTAGCCGTGCCAGACTTAACGCCATCCGGCCACCGCCGCCACGCATTTCAGCCTGAAGCGTTGCACAGGAATTTTCATACGCTGACCATTGTTCCGCTGCCATCATGGCCATAGCCTGATCAGGATCGGATAATCGCCGCCAATATGCCGCCAGAATATCATCACGTTCGTCTTCTGGCAGAAAATGGCTAAATCTTTCCCATGCTTCCGGATAAAACCGGCGCATATCATATAAAAACCAGTCGATTTCCGGCTTTGTCCCCAGAAACACCCCTCGTAAAACAAAACCAAGGCAATGTTCAGGGTGGCGAATACCATAAACAAGCGACAGCGTAGCCCCCCATGATCCGCCAAAAACAATCCAGCTATCAATCCCCAGACGCGTTCTGATATGTTCAATATCAGCAACCAGATGATCAGTTGTGTTGTTTTCTACCGAAGCAAATGGCCGCGATTGACCAGACCCGCGCTGATCAAATAATACCGCGCGATACCGATCCGGGTTAAACATGCGCCGATGCATGGAAGACACGCCCGAACCGGGGCCACCATGCAGAAAAATAACCGGAATACCATCAGGATTGCCACATTCCTCAACATACAGAACATGACCATCACCGGTATCTATCCGATGTCTGGCAAATGGGGTTACAGGCGGAAAAAGACGATCAAGCTGATCTGATGAACGCATAAGCGGACTTCTCTTTTAGGACAAATAAGGCAAATCGCTGATTTCAGGTACACGCCCCTCAAGGCTGTTTCTTATCTTGATCAGCGCTCTTGCTTCAAGCTGGCGCACACGTTCTTTACTAACGCCGAAATCAATGCCCAGTTCTTCCAGTGTTGATCCTTCGTCATTCAATCGCCGCCGCTGGATAATCATTTTTTCTCTATCCGGCAGATCATTAAGCGCGTCATTCAGCCATACCGACAATGTATAAGCATCGGCAGATGCCATAACAGATGTTTCCGGATTAGGGCGTTCGTCAACAAGGAAATCCTGTGCTGAGTTATCGCCATTTTCGCCAATAACTGCATTCAGCGACGAATCTGATCCGGACATACGCATTTCCATATGCTGGACGTCATTCATGGACACGCCAATGATGTTGGCAATTTGCTGGCGGCCTTCGCTAGTTAATGCCCCGCCATCGACCTCGCCAATGCGCGCGCGAAGACGGCGCAATTTGAAAAATAACGATTTATGGGCAGATGTGGTGCCGGTGCGGACAATAGACCAGTTCCGCAACACATAATCCTGAATAGATGCTCTGATCCACCAGACGGAATAAGTAGAAAACCGGACTTCGCGATCCGGATCAAATCGCATCGCGGCTTGCATGATGCCGATATTGCCTTCTTGGATTAAATCACCAAGCGGCAGGCCATAATGACGGAATTTAGACGCAATACTGATAACAAGGCGAGAATATGCCATGACCAGTTTGTGCATGGATACTTCGCATCGATCATCGCGCCATTTTTTTGCTAGGATCAATTCTTCTTCACGTTCGAGTAAATCTTCACGCATGACACGGCGAATATACTCATTATCGTGATTTACCGCATCGCGATTACTTTCCTCACCCATATTCAACCCTAACTTAAATTTATTATACTTTAGCTTATTTTAACAAGATATGTCAAAAGTATAGCCGATCAAGGGTATATTAGATTTTTTTTATGCTGCATCCATTAAATGTTCGAGCTTATCGGCCGCCGTTGTTTGATCAATCTGCTCAATAGCCGCAAATTCCCGTGCCAGCCGCTCTAATGCGGCCTGATACATCTGTCTTTCGCTATATGATTGTTCGGTCTGGTTTTCCCGCCGGCGCAGGTCACGAACCACTTCGGCGATAGATACCGGATCACCGCTTCTGATCTTGTCGTCATAGACTTTGGCACGCTTTGACCACATATCCCGACGGGATTTGGCCTTGCCTTTTAGTGTTATAATGGCTTCTTCCATCTGTTTTTTGGATGATAATGTCCGCAGACCCAGGCTTATTGCTTTTTCTAATGGCACGCGCAAGGTCATGCGATCCTGTTCAAATCTGACAATCAGCACGTCCATTTCCATGCCAGCGATAATTTGCTGTTCGGTGCCAAGGATGCGCCCAACACCATGCGTAGGATAGACGACAAAATCATTTTCATTAAA
>JABIWM010000080.1 GCA_018701255.1 Alphaproteobacteria bacterium
GTATTCATCACGCGCTAAATCAACTGGCGGCGGCAAAGCTGATCAACGGCTATCGTGGCCAGAGCGCTGGCAATATGGATGCAGTGGTTAATACCATCCGCATCTTATCTGATCTGATGGCTGATCAGCCAGCGCTTCACATGATAGAAATCAATCCCCTGATCGTCACCGATAAGGCCGCTATTATTGCTGATGCGGTGATCCATCGGCTTACCGCATAACAAACGGATTGCCAATTGGCGCATCCGAAATGTTGATCCATGCTGTTTTTGGGCGAGTGTAATCGTAAATGGCATCCATCCCGCTTTCACGGCCATAGCCGGAATCCTTATATCCGCCAAATGGTGCAATTGGCGATACCATCCGATAGGTATTGACCCAGACAATGCCGGCATGAACCGATTGCGTCATCCGCATGGCACGCGCCTGATTGGTCGTAAAGATGCCTGCCGCAAGTCCGTATTTGCTATCATTTGCCAGATTTAGCACTTCTTCTTCGTCATCAAACCGCATCACACTCAGCACAGGGCCAAACAGTTCCGTGTCAACAATAGTCAGTTTCTGATCCGGACAGGAAATAATTGTTGGCTCATAATACCAGCCCTGATTAGGGGTGGTTGGCCGCTTACCGCCAGTCAGAATATCAGCGCCTTCGGCTTTCGCTATTTTGACCTGATTTTCAATATGATTGATCTGATCTATGGTTGCCAGTGGCCCCATCTGGGTGTCTTCTTCCAGTGGATCACCAATGCGAATCTGATTAACCTGCCCCAGCATGCGTTCGAGAAACGCATCAGCAATGCTATTATGCAGATACAGGCGTGAGCCAGCAACACAGCTCTGGCCACTTGCCCCGAAAATACCGGCAATCGACCCATTAACCGCGCTTTCGATATTGGCATCATCAAAAACGATGAATGGCGATTTGCCGCCTAGCTCAAGCGATACTTCGGCAAAGTTTTCAGCAGAATTACGCACCACATGCCGCGCCGCGCCAGTGCCGCCGGTAAAGCTGATCCGTGCTACTTTCGGATGCGAGGTCAGCACTTTGCCGCAAGGATCAGCATGGCCGGTAATAATATTGACCACGCCGGGGGGGAAACCGGCTTCTTGGATCAGTTTACCAAACTCAAGCATAGGTGCTGAGGCATGTTCGGATGCTTTCAGCACAACCGTATTACCCGCCGCCAGCGCCGGGCCAATTTTAACCGCTACCAGAAATAATTGTGAATTCCAAGGCACAACCGCCGCAACCACGCCAAGCGGTTCCCGAAACGTCATGGTCAACATGTCCGGCTTATCAATGGGCAGAGTTTCACCATGAATTTTATCGGCGCATCCGGCATAATATTGAAAAAACTCGGCAATATATTTGGCTTGCCAGCGCGTTTCTTTTAGCATTTTACCAGTATCAATGGTTTCTGACCGGCCTAATTCTTCTGACTTTTCTGCCAGCAATTCGGCCAGACGGCGCAAATACCGCCCACGTTCTGTTGGTGTTATTTTAGCCCATGGGCCTTGGGTAAACGCATGATGCGCGGCTTCAACGGCCTGATTAACATCGCTTTCTGTGGCTTCCGGAATATGGCACCATGGCTGTTCAGTGGTCGGATTGATGCTGGGGAATGTTTTACCGTCACTTGCGTCAACCCACGCGCCGTCAATCAGCATCTGATATGTGTTCTGATTTGCCATTACTGCTTCCTCCAATAACTTATATCTGGTTTCATCCATACTATGGTAGGAAGACACGAAACCCCAAGATTAATTTTTTAGCCATGTTTTGGCGAAAAAGTGAAAACCTGTTAACCTTTCGCCAGTGACGATAGATAACAACATCCTGAATGAGGACATTATGAAAACTGTCATCGGTGAGCCGTTAGTTATTGACGGACGGACATTGTCTTTATCACGCGCCATCAGAGCAGGTGATTTTGTCTATTTGACTGGCCAGATTCCTATGCAGGATGGGGCGGTCATGACTCACGGCACAATAGAAGACCAGACCCGTGTTGTTCTGGATGCTATCACCGAAACGCTGCATCTGGCTGATTGCGAATTACCGGATGTGGTAAAAGCGATGGTATGGTTGCGTGATCGTGCCGATTTTCCGGGATTTGATGCTGTTTATGCCGATTATTTTCCGCAAGACCCGCCCGCACGTTCCGCTGTGATTAGTGAGCTATTGGTCGATGTCCGGGTTGAGGTTGAGGTTGTTGCCTATCGGCCGCTACCGGCTTGACGGTATCATAGCATGACAATATTCAACTCAAATGGCACTTCAAACGGCACATATTATCAGCTGACTGGCAGTGGTAAATCGACCATTATTCTTATCCACGGGTTAGGGCTGAACCACCAGATGTGGCAACATCAGACCCCCGCGCTTGCCGCATATGGTCAGGTGCTATGTTATGATCTTTATGGGCATGGTCAATCCTCGCCGCCGCCTGAAAAACCCGGCCTGAGCATGTTTTCCCGTCAATTGGCAGAATTAATGGATGCGCTGAATATAGAGCAGGCAACGATTATGGGATTTTCGCTTGGCGGCATGATTGTTCGCCGCTTTGCCATGGATTATCCGGATAGAGCCGAAACCATTGCTATCCTGCATTCCCCGCATCAGCGCACGCAAGCCGCCCATGATCATATTCAGAATAGAGTGTATCAGGCGCAAAAAGACGGCCCCGATGCAACGGTCGAAGACGCGCTTATCCGCTGGTTTACTGATGCCTTTCGCGCCAATGATCCACATACGCTGAATCAGATCAGACAATGGGTAAAAGCAAACGACAAAAATATCTATCCGGATATCTATCAGGTGCTGGTTAGCGGCGTGGATGAACTGGTCGCGCCTGAACCGCCCATATCCTGTCCGGCGCTAGTCATGACAGGTGACGAAGATTATGGCAATAATGCCGATATGAGCGCCGCCATTGCCGCCGAAATACCCAATGCCCGGCTTACCATTCTAAAAGGATTGCGGCATATGGCCATGATGGAAGACCCCGACCGGTTTAATCAGGTACTGGTCGATTTTCTGGCCACACATCATTCTATTTAATCACCGAATCTTACAAGCCTAACAAAGGAAAAGGAGATCACATCATGGAACCACAAATCAGAAAAATTGTGACTTACAAAGAAATCATCACATCTGATGGCGGCAAAGAAGCAGAACAGCCGCTGGTGCTGTTCGGTGCCGCCGCCGTCATAAAAAACCCATGGGCAGGCCGTGGTTTTGTTGAAGATTTAATGCCGGAAATCAGAGTATTTGGCCCTAAAATGGGACAAATCCTGACGGATCAAATGCTAGAACTTGGCGGTGGTGGCGATACTATCGAAGCGCTTGGGAAAGCATCCATGGTTGGGCTGGACGGTGAGCTGGAACATGCTTCGGCGATTATCCATACCGTTAATTATGGTAATGTTCTGCGTAAAGCTGTTGGCGGCACGGCCTATCTGGGCTTTACCAGCACAAGAGGCCCCGGCAATACCCAGCTTAATATTCCGCTTATGGATAAAAATGATACTGGCCGGCGGTCGCATTATCTGACGGTTCAGATGCATATTCATGATGCACCGGCTGATCAGGAATTGATTGTTGCTTTTGGCGGGTCAACTGGCGGCCGTCCCCATCACCGCATTGGTGATCGGTATTCTGATCTGGCCGCGATAGGGGCTGATCTGGATAATCCGGCTGGCGTTTAAACCGCAATATTGTAATCATTCAGCAGGGCGGAGAGATTTTTGCTCTGCTGATTTTCTGGCTCGATTAGCTTGGCTTTATTTTATCGGACGGATGCGGTCAATTTAGCCAGATCAGGTAATGGCCGCATGGTTTCCGGATGCGATGCCAGCACCTGTTCAATCGCCAGACCAATGGCTAGTAATTTGCGATCTGTCCCCGGCGCGCCTAGCAACTGAATCCCAAACGGCATGCCGTCCTGATCAACACCACATGGCACCACCAGCGAACATGCCATCACCATTGTTGGCGCATAGCTGAGCGCAAGCCATGTCATATATGTTGGCAATTTTACCTGATCAATCGTATCAATATATTTCGTTGTTTTCGCAAATGGCGCAACAGATGCCGCCGGACAGATCACAACATCCACCTCATCAAATAGCGATAACCATGCTCTGGCCAGAATTGTTTGCGTATGTGAGGCATCTGCCACATCAGCAAGCGTATAGGTCAGCGCCCTATCCACATTATCAACCACTAACGGGCTGATCACATCACGATGCGTATCGACATAATCCTTGAGGCCGGCAACATAACTAACCCCTCGCAAAATCTCAAAGCAGTCATGGATATTATCAAAAACCGGATCACGCCGCTGGCATTCTTTGAACGATGCGGCCAGATGCCCAACCCGTTGATCAAACAAGCCGCGTATCACATTCGCAACCGGTGCTACCCCCAAATCAGTGGAAATCGCAGCGGTCATCTGGCTTAAATCTGCTGGATCAAGCGATGCCGGCATATCCCCACGCGCCGTATGTGAAAACGGATCACGCGGATCAACCGATGATTGCGCGTGTAATAACAATATGGCATCAGAAACATGTCTGGCCATAGGGCCCAGCACGGGAAATGGCGCCAGCCCAACCGCTTTATCAACATCTGGAACACAGCCGGGGCTAGGCCGGAAACCGACAATGCCGCAAAAACTGGCCGGTGTTCGTAAGCTACCGCCAAAATCCGACCCTGACGCTAGCGGCACCATGCCCGCGGCCAGTGCGGCGGCTGACCCACCTGATGAGCCAGATGGCGTTTTATCAGTATCAAACGGATTGGCGGATATGCCAAAAACATCATTCCATGTATTGCCGCCCGTGCCATGTTCCGGGGTGTTTGTTTTGCCAATAACAATACCGCCAGCTGATTTTACCTTAGCCACCGACAAATCATCCTGATCAGGAATATGATCCTTGAACGGCAGAGCGCCATAGGTTGTTTTGATACCGGCAGTGGCTTCTAAATCCTTGATGCCGACTGGTAATCCGGCTAATGCCCCGATATCTTCGTTTTTAAGACATCGGGCTTCGGCATCCCTAGCGCTATCCATAGCGCGGTCAAAATCCCGCGTGACCATAGCATTTAACGCCGTATCAACCGCTTCAATCCGGTTGATTGATGCTTCCATTACTTCAACAGGTGAAAAATCACCTTTTTTAATACCTGCAACCAGCGCGGTTGCTGTCATATTGCAAAAATCTGTCATGTTGTTGTTCGTAACTGTTATTTCATCAGCGGTATTCTAGGCATAATCATCCGGTAAAGTATAGCCTCAGCTATCATTAACACTTATCCGAAACGCAACCATTGCGCCAGCTCACGGCTAACCAGCACCAGACCGGATATCAGGATAAGCCAGATAATGATCTGTAAAAATTGCTTATCATTGACGCGCCGGTAAAGCATGATCCCCAGCCTTGCCCCCAGCACGGTAAATGGCAAGGCCAGCAATGCCATAAACAGAACATGCATCGTCATCATGCCCTGTATCAAAAACACAATCAGCACACATCCCAGAATGATCATATTAAATGGTTGCAGTACCGCACGGCGTTCTGCTTTTGCCCAGTCATGCAACGTTACCCACATAGTCGGTATGGCCCCGGACAGACCGGCCAGCCCGCCAAGTATGCCGCCAATGCCGCCGATACAGATATCTATCCGCCAATAAGTTGCGGTGATGTTTGGCATGCGGCGGCGCAAAATGGAATAGCCGCCAAATAAGATCAACAAACAGCCAACAATAATTTTCAGAATAAGCACATTAACCAGCGCTAATGAGGCCATGCCAAATGGCAAGCCGATTAATGCCGGCACAACATATCGGGCTAAACGCGCCGGTTGAATGGAATGGCTGATTTCACGTAATCCATAAATGCCGCTAACCAATGACATGATGACCACCATCGTCACCGCTTCTTCGGGCGGCAGAATAGCCAGCCACCAGCCTAAAGCAAATAACGCCGTCCCGAAACCGGCCAGTCCATTAATAAACCCACCAGCCAGCGCACCAGTTGCCAGCATGATGGATGCGTATAAAGACATCAAAACTCTCTAATCATTCTGACCTTATCCAATGGCACCACCGGCATGGAATAAGGATATGTTTACTCTTGAATAACCGTGGCTTCGGCGGCAATCATCATATCGCCAACAGCAAGCGCTTCATGACTATTGGCATTCAGCGTCACGCGGATCACATGTTCCCCCGGCGTTAAGCCGCCCAGATGCGCCCATTCCCCATAAAGTCTGGATATTTTAACACCATCAACATACAAATGGGCATGGCCGTAACCGGCTTTATGCGCGGCACCGGATTGATCAGCGGCAAAGCTGAAATGCTCTGTTTGCAAATGCAGATTCCATCCGGATAATGTGTCTTTCATCACCATCAATTTAACCGCTGGCGGATTAGCCATATCCGACAGATCAATCATCTGGCTATGCATTGCTGCATGCTGTTTATCGGTATCATGGTGATCAGTCGCGTGATCATGACCATCAAGCGTAATGCCATTACCGGCGGCTATTAGAAACCCGACCATTGCCCCAAAAATCCCACCAATAACCAGTAAAGATAAAGCCCGCATCATATCCCCCTCAATTTATCTCGTTTTCTGACGTGATCTTATTATAACTTTCTATTATTGTTAACTACTGATACCTGTGCTGAGTTAATAATTCATATCTTTTGGTGACAGGGCATCATACCGGAGAAACACATGCGGGCATTATCTGATGACCGAATACTGGATTTGGCGGTCGAATGGCATCAATCAGGGCGTGATCTGGCTATCGCTATTGTTATTCAGACATGGGGATCATCCCCCCGGCCAGCCGGTAGCGTAATGATTATCCGTGATGACGGCCACATAGAAGGTTCAGTATCCGGCGGCTGTGTCGAAAGCGCCGTGATGCAGGCCGCTAATGACGTTATGATTAACGCCACTGCAACACAGCTTAATTTTGATGTCGCGGACGAAGACGCATGGCAAGTCGGGTTATCTTGTGGCGGCGCCATATCGGTTTGGATATGCGCCAGCACCGCCAAGACCAATCATATGGCTGATTTGTTTGTCTATATCAAAACGCAATTTGCTCAACGGCAAGCGGCGGTGATTGACTGTCATATCGACCAGCACATGATGACCATTGCCGGGACAGATCAGCCTGCCAACACACTATCCGGTGATGGCACATGTTTTCGTCTATCCGTTGACCCCCAGCCCCGGCTTTATATTATTGGTGCCGTGCATATTAGCCAGCATCTGGCACCAATGGCGATGGCGGCAGGGTTTGATGTCAGCGTCATTGACCCCCGCACCAGTTTTATAAATGAAGCCCGTTTTCCGGATACAACGCTGATCAAAGACTGGCCAGATGATATTCTTGATGCGGCGGCACTAGATCATATGTCAGCTGTCGTAACGCTAACTCATGATCCGAAACTGGATGATGCTGCCTTGCGGATAGCGTTGCACCGCCCAGTATTCTATATCGCCAGTCTGGGCAGTCGCCGCACTCATGCCAAACGGTGCGACCGGTTAAAACAGGATGGCTTTACCGATGATCAACTGGCGCGGATAAGCGCACCAGCAGGATGTGATATCAAGGCCAGAACACCAGCGGAAATTGCTGTATCCATTCTGGCTGAGCTGATCGCGATACGCCGTGGGGCTGTGTCTGTATCTGCTGGTATGATGGGTGATTAAGGACATGCGTAATATTGGCGGAATCCTGTTGGCGGCCGGACAATCAACCCGCATGGGACGCAAAAACAAACTTCTTATGCCCGTGGATCACACATCCGAGCCCATGATCCGGATAGCGGCAAAAACCATGCTGGACAGCCAGCTGGATCAGTCCATGATTATTCTGGGGCATGAAGCCGGATACCTTGCCGATGCGATATCGGATTTACCCATAGCACAACATGTTAATCCGAATTATGCCAAGGGCATGAGCCAGTCTATTTGTCATGGGCTAGACCGGATCGGTGATCATGTCACCGATGTCATGATCCTGCTTGCCGATATGCCCAATATCACGGCGCAAATGATCAATGCGCTTTATCAGCATCACATATCTGCCGCCAACCCTGACCATTCCATCACCTTACCGGTGATAAAATCAAAAACCCGGCAACCGCGCCCTGCTAATCCGGTGATATGGGGGAAGTCCTTTTTGCCGCTTTTGCGCCAGATCACAGGCGATAAAGGCGGCAGGGATATCATTACATCACATCCGCATGCCGTTAATCCGCTTGCTATAAATGATGACAGATGCTTTCTTGATGCAGATACTATTGATGATCTGGCCATTATTTCTGATAGCCGCCAAACAAGAAGAATGTGATAAAATAATGACTTGAGCTTTATTATTTGTTCGTATACAAACAAATAATGTGGCTTCATATGACCAGATAGGCCAACCCTAAACCCATTCAGCACCTGCGAGAGTATTATGAGCTTTACCTGTCCTGATTCTGCTTTTTCAGAAACCGTTACCGAAGTTGAACATTATACAGACCGGCTGTTCCGGTTTCGGCTGACCCGTCCGGCCAGCTTTCGCTTCCGGTCGGGGGAGTTTGTGATGATCGGACTGCCCGGCGAAAAACCGGTATGGCGCGCTTATTCCATTGCTAGCCCATCATGGGATGAAACGATTGAGTTTTATTCAATTAAAGTCCCCGGCGGGCCGTTAACCGAACATCTGCAAAATATCAAGATTGGCGATAATGTCTGGTTCCGCAAAAAACCAACAGGCACTTTGGTGCTTGATGCGCTTCTGCCCGGTAAGCGGCTATGGATGATATCCACCGGCACCGGGTTTGCGCCATTCGCTTCGCTTATTCGTGATCCCGAAGCATATGAAAAATTCGAATCCCTGATCGTGACCCATACCTGTCGTGAGGCCGCTGAGTTGAGCTATTCTATCAATACCGTTGCTGCAACGAAAGCTGATCCGCTGGTTGGTGAGCTGGCTGACCGGCTTCACCTAGTAGCCACTACCACGCGCGAAGACACGTCATTCATGGGACGCATTACCGATTTAATGGAAAACGGTAAATTATATACGCATCTGGGGGTGCCGCCGCTTGATCCCGAGCATGATCGCGTCATGATCTGTGGATCAATGGCCATGCTGAAAGACGTTAAAGCCATACTGGACAATGCGAATTTCACCGAAGGTTCAAACAGTATGCCCGGTCAATATGTGGTTGAACGGGCATTTGTTGATTAAGCCAGCAACATGCCAACATGCGGCATCATAGCAATCTAGCGCAGCCCGTCTTCGCCTTTGATATCCTCAACCGCTAATCCGCCCATGCGGTGATGAATACGGCCGCCTTTGGTCATGGCCAGACAGAACATGATCTCACCCCGGCGCGGCGAATCAGCTAGCCGGACTTCCATGGCGTCAAAATGGCTCCTGACATAGGCGGCATTAATATGGCCTAACGGGATATCAATAGCACATCCGGCGCCGCCCACCTTCATCGAAGACGGAACGATAGCCTTGGCTTCGCCCAGTCTTTCCCGCATCGCATATCCACCCGGCACATGCCAGAGCGCGGTATGTTCCAGCTCACCATCTTCGCCAGCAAGCCCGGCCTTACCATAGCCATCAATACCATCAAGACCGCCAAGCGCATCAATCAGCTCATCTGTCATCATCAACCCCAGCGGCTTCAGATCATCCATCACCGATTGCAAGTCTTCGTGATATTTACCAGCAAAGGGATTGCTTACCACCGCCACCATTGCCGCGCGCATCCGCGGTGTTTGCGGGGCGGGGCCGCCTTCGTGATAAATCGTTTCCAGAAAAAGCTGTGTTTTACGAATAGGAAAGCTTGTCATCTTATTTTCTCCATCAGTTGCATCGCTTCATGTTTTATTTGTCCGGTATTGAGATACTGATCCAGCCCGACCACCCGAATATGATCTTTGACCCTGATCAATGCACCGGCCACCGGTTTTAGTGCCATAATCGCATTTGCTTCGTTTTCACCGGCATCTAATGCCCATTCTATTGCCGCCGGCGATAATGCCGCGACCGATGTGACAATGGGCTGATCGCCCAGATCACTTTCTGGCAATAACGCATTTGCCGGAACGCGCGTCACCGCCTGCATATCCGGATGGTCTGACGGCAAATCAGCAGGCAGATTAACCGCATTAGCAATCATGGTTGCCGCCGCGTCTGCATTGGCCGCATGGTCAGCTAGCACAACAACCGCATCTGCTATACCAAGCGAAAAGCTGCGGCCGCCATATCCGGATGTGGCCATACCCCGGCAATTGCTATCATGGGGTATCGTGCATCGTGCCGCGTCCAGATTGGCCATGATTGCCGTTGCGTCATATCCATCTGCCACCCAGAACGCAATATCGCCGCCATTATTCACGCTTGCCTTGGTCAAACCGGATTCAGCGGTCATGGCCGCCAGCACATGATCGGCTACCGCGCCTGCGACGGCCGCCATTGGTGTAATAAACCGGTTTTCATAGCCGCTAGTTGCATCAGCCATGCGGCGTGCCACCGGATGCCGGTAATGATCAGGTGATTGCGTTTTCTGGCGCAAATACGGCAATTCAACCACTAACCGTTCCAGCAGATATTGCATCGCCTGTATCGCTTTCCGATAGGCACGGTCTGCGGATACGCCTTCTGCTTTTATGATCAGATCAATCGGCCCATGCGATAGATGTAGCCGGTTATCGGGCGGCAACCATGCGGCTTGGATAGAAGATACAGACATGACCGACTCGCCAGTTAATGGTTAATCATCATGATCAGACGATATAACAGAAAGCACCTGACTGTCTTTGGAATACTCACCACCGGTTTTGATAATATCAGCTACCGAACGGATTTGTTCGGCATGTCCGCCCAGCGCGATATATTCATCCTTAGTTGTCGTAAACTCCAATGGTGCAACAATCGCTGGGGTTGGCACATAACCAAACGCGTTTTCAGGCATATTCGCCACATCAACCATGATCGTGATACCGCCCCCCGGCCAGATAAAGCCCTCAATGCCGCCGCAGGTGACTTTTGTCTGACGTGATTGCACGGATTCGGTTAGCCGGATCGGGTTTGTTGTCACCCCGGCGCGCAATGAGCCGCCAGCCCCACCCATAAACATCACCGTACAAAGCGCCGGTTCACAATTTTCAGCAATCAGATCAACACTGTCTTGCAAATCTTTTGGCATGGGATGCGGCTGTGGCACCAGATCATCATCAAGAATATAATATCCGGAATGTTCACCGGTTGTTGATACCATCAGCATGGTTAATCCCGGCCGTGCGCCTTTGGCTTGTCGCCATGCGCCCAGAATCTTGAGCGGGTCTTCCAGATTTGTTCCGCCCCAGCCCAGCCCCGGTTCAGCCACTTGAAAATATCGGCCGGGGGTTGATCTGCGGCCATTTATGGTGATGCCTGTATCCGGCCAGTCCAGCACCTTGCCGGCCTGATGTTCAGACACAACACCGGTAATGTGATCATCAACGACAACAACCTCATCAACATGACCAAGCCATTGCGAAGCAAACATTCCGATAGTCGCTGATCCGCACCCAACCCGCATGCGGTGTTCCATTTTGCCATCAACGATGGGGGCTTTGCCGGATTCAACAATGACGGTTGATCCGCCATCAATGCTTAATTCAACCGGCTCTTTATTACATAGCTTCATCAGCGCATCACATGTCACCCGACCTTCAGCTTTGCTGCCGCCAGTCAGATGATCAACGCCGCCCAATGACAGCATTTGTGAGCCATATTCGCTAGTCATGACTAACCCCACCGGCTCACCATTGGCGCGAATAACCGCGCCTTCCTTGCCTAAATGCCGGTCTGTATCAATTTTGACTTTCACCCCGCAATACGAAAAAATAGCTTCGGTTACAACAGTAACAAAATCCGCGTTATCATGATGCTGGCCAACAATGAACGGTGCCGGTTTATAATCCGGATAAGTAGTACCGGCACCTATGGCCGTGACAAAAGCGCCATTTTCCTGATGCAGATTGCCATCCCATTCTGCCCCCAGAAATGGTTTTACGGCATCGCCTGCTTCTATCCGGCGATCAAGAATAGTTAACGGATCAAGCCGTATAATCTGGCCATCCTTATTGGCGTAACGGTCACAAGCACCGGAATTGCCGTCAGCGATATAACACATCACCGGACAGGCATCGCATCTGATTTTTTCTGTTGTTTTGCTCATTCCGCCGCCTCATGCGTGGTGTTGTTAGCCGTGATTGCCGCAAGCACGCGGTGCGGCACAGCAGGAGTTTGATATATTCTTGCGCCGCCTGTCGCATCGGTAATGGCGTTCAGAATAGCAGGCGCGGTCGGGATCAACACATGTTCCCCCAATCCTTTGACCCCCATAGGGCCTTCGGGGTCGGGGACTTCTATCAGATGATATTCAATGTCCGGCATATCACCAATAGAAGGGATCAGATAATCATGCAAATTTTCTGTTCGGCCGGGGATATATTCTTCCATCAACGCCATGCCCAATCCTTGCGCTATGCCGCCATCAATCTGGCCTTCTGCCAGCAATGGATTGACCACTTTGCCCAGATCATGCGCCGCCGAAATGTTCAGCACTTTCACCGTGCCTAATTGCATATCCACCTCAACCACCGCCGCATGCGCGCCAAATCCGTAAACCGCATACGGCTTGCCCTGCCCATATTCATCCAGCTCTTCGGTTGGCGGATTATAGGTTTCTTCGGCCATCAGAACATAGCCGTAATCATTCACCGGCAATGGATTAAGCGCGATATCAATTTGCTTATCGCCATGAATAACCGTGATGATGCCCTGTTCAATCTCAATAACCGCGTCATCACCCAGATTGCTTAACCGCAAAATCTGACCACGCAGGGCTTGCCCTGCCAGCATGGCGGCTTTGCCGGTAATAAACGTCTGGCGTGACGCTGACGTTTTGCCGCAATCCGGCGTAATGGCGGTGTCACCACCAACAAGCGATATATCCGCCAGCGGAATACCCAGTGCATCCGCACAAATCTGCGTGATAACGGTGTTTGACCCCTGACCGATATCTGCCGCGCCCTGATGCAGGACAACCGCGCCTTCGGATGTGATTCCCAACCGGATTGTTGACGGGTTGGGAAGCGCGGTATTCCCGCAACCATACCAGCAAGACGACACGCCAATACCACGTTTTTTTCTGGTGTTTCTGGCGTTAAAATCAGCAATCTGTTTCTGATGAAGATGCCAGAATGGTTCTAACGCCGCCAGACATTCATCAATACCAACCGCGGTTAATATCTGATTACAGATTGTCCGGTCGCCATTTTTCAAGGCATTGAGCCGCCGGAAGGCCAGCCTGTCCATATTACATTTTTGCGCCAGTTCATCATAAAGCGCTTCTTGAATAATAGTCGACTGCGGCACACCAAACCCGCGAAACGCACCTGATGGCGGGCCGTTGGTATGAATAGCTCTGCCCTTGGCCAGATAATGTGGCGTTTTATACGGGCCGGATGCATGAATAGGCACCCGACTAGCCACGGTAGGCCCCCAGCTTGCATATGCGCCGGTATTAAAATCACCTGTGAATTCCATCGCCGCAATGCGGCCATCCGCATCGGTCGCAATCCTTGCCCGCATATCCCCCGGATGGCGTTTAGTTGTCGACATCATGGATTCCTGACGCGAATATACCATCCGGCATGGCAGGCCGGTTTTGAGCGCCACCAGACCAAGCAATGGCTGAACCGATACATCCAGCTTTGAGCCAAAGCCGCCACCGGTTGCCGATGGAATAATCCGAACCTTTTCCTGCGCCAGACCAAGCACCTTGGCCGTATCATCACGATCCATAACAGGGGCTTGCGTGCAGGCCTGAATGACAACCGTATCGCCATCCATCCATGCGGTGCCTGCTTCGGGTTCTATATAGGCATGTTCCACATAACCTGTTGAAAACGTCATTTCAGCCACATGTTCTGCTGTGGCAAAACCGGCATCAATATCACCATGTTTGACCATGCCGGTAATCAGCAGATTATGATCACGGTGCGGATGAATTTGTACCGCCCCAGCCTTAACCGCTGTCTGCACATCCATGATGGGTTGCCGTTCTGTCCATGAAATCGGAAAGTCGGATATATCCTGTGATGCAATATCCTGCGAATAGCCAACAATCAATGCTACCGCTTCGCCTTTGAATCTGGTCACATCACTGGCTAGTGCTGGTTGATCCGCCATGGCCGGAATCACGCCAAACCGGTTATCACCATCAATATCACTTGCCAGAAACACATGACTGATCTGATCATGTTTCGCTGTCCATGCCGCCACATCACCGATAGAAAACTGCGCGGAATGATAAGGTGAGCGAAGCACCCGAACATATAGCGCCCCTGCTGGCCATTCATCAGCACCGAATATTTCGGTTCCATTAAGTTTCGGAATACCGTCCAGCCGTTCTACTCTGGCGCCAACCGCAATATTGCGGTCAGGCATCGGTGCCGCTGGTTTCGGGTTCGCGGCATCCATCACCGCATCAATAATTTTGGCATAACCGGTACAGCGGCATAACACGCCGCCCAATGCGTCTTCGACTTCGCATCGGCTAGGCGTTTTATTCTGGCGAATCAGCGGCGTTGCCGCCATCAGCATACCGGGCGTACAAATCCCGCATTGCGCTGCTCCATGCCGGCTGAATGATTGCTGTAATAATGACAGCGTATCCCCATCGGCCAGACTTTCAACCGTTTCAATGTGACAGCCATCTGCTTTGGCCGCTGTCATCAGACATGAACAGACCGGCTCACCGTCAACCAGAACTGTGCAGGCACCACAATCACCGGCATTACAGCCGACTTTTGTTCCCATCAGATGCAATTCTTCACGCAAAACTTCGCTTAACCGCATGCTAGCCGAACAGGTGACAGCTTCCACCTTGCCATTTACCGTTATCGTGAATTGGTTTTGGTCGCTCATGCCGTGCTCTCCGGTTGTCTGGTTGCGGATATAAGGCAATGATCAATTGCCGCATGCAGAAGCGTGGTTGCCGCCTGAATACGATAGCTGGCTGAACCGCGCACATCATCAATCGGATTAATGACCGCCTCAACATCGGCGGCCACGACCAGATCAGACGCGGATAATCCGGATGCCGGATCAATTTCTGTTCCAATTAGCGCTTGTTCCACCGCGTGCAATCGCACCGCAACCGGACTGCAAGACCCTAGCGATAGCGCGGCTTGCGTGATGCGGTTATCGGTTATCACCATTCTGGCGGCGGCCATGACAATAGAAATGATCAGATATTTTCTTGTCCCCAGTTTCTCAAACGCCGACACGCCACTTTCGGCTGATTTGGGAATTATGATGGCGGTCATGATTTCATCTGGCTGGCGCATGGTTTTGCGTGGGCCTAACAGAAAATCGGATAATAGCATCTGCCGTCTGCCCGCGGTTGAGGCCAACTCAACCGACGCATCCAGTGCTAATAAACACGGAATGCTATCAGCGGCCGGTGATGCATTACATAAATTACCGGCAATTGTTCCCACATTCTGAATCTGGATAGACCCAATTTCCCGCGCCGCCAGTTTCAACATGTCATAAGCTGGCGGCAAATCCGCCCGAACAATATCTGTCCATGTTGTAGCACCGCCAATACGCCGGATATCCCCCATATCGGTTATCCCGCGCATATCCTTGATGCCCGTTACATCCAGCACATGACCAGTCATTTGCGGGGCTGTGGTTAGCGGAAATAAATCCGTACAACCCGCCGCAATGACAGCGGCGGTTGACGAAGATAGCGCGTCTAGCGCATCTTCGATTGTTGTTGGCCGGTAATACATGTTATCTGAAAGCATAAGGATCAACATAAACTGTTAGTACACAAACTAATTTGCTATTTTGCTAACAGCCTGTCAATATCGATTTAAGGATGCCGCTATGAAGAAAATGCCACTTTCCGTTGTTGATACAGACCATCATGATGCTGATAGCATGGCGGCGGCGGCCGATTATCAGCTAGAAGATCAGGTTGGCTTTATCATGCGATGCGTCAATCAGCGGCATTTATCGATATTCAGCCGTTTAATCCCTGAGCTAACCCCGACACAGTTTTCCGCATTAGCCAAGCTTTGCGCCACCGGTCAGGCATCCCAGAATGAGCTAGGGCGCATGATTGCCATTGATGCCGCCACCATAAAAGGCGTGGTAGACCGGTTAAAACATCGCGGGCTGATTTCATCCGAAAGCCAGCCATCCGATTTACGGCGACTGATTCTGAAACCAACAGAAGAAGGCCGGCAATTATTTCATCAGATCAGCGCGGCCGCACGGCAGGTATCCGAAGACACGCTAAAACCGCTGAGCGAAAAAGAAAAACAAGTTTTTATGAATTTGCTTGCTAAACTGCGTTAATCCGAACGCTGTCGCCGTTTTTACACGCCAATATATTTTTTCAATATATCCGGATTATCACGCAGATGATCAGCTGACATGACATCGCGATTCATGCCATTTTCAAGGAACATCACTTTATCAGCAATGGACAGAACCGCATCAACACGCTGTTCCACCAGCAAAATACCAACACCCTGTTTTTTGAGCTCAACCACCGTATCACGGATCAGCGCAATCATGGATGGCTGCAAGCCTTCGGTGGGCTCATCCAGCAATAACAATTGTGGCTCAAGGCATAACGCCCGTCCAGTAGCCAGCATTTGCTGTTCGCCGCCGGATAATGTATTCGCCCGCTGATCAAGCCGTTCAGCCAATCTGGGAAACATGCCCAGCACCTTATCACGAGTGGCCGCCGATTTGCCGCCTGCCATTAATCCGATTTCCAGATTTTCGGCCACAGTGAGCTCAGAAAAAAGCCGCCTGCCTTGCGGAATATAACCTATTCCGCATCCGGCAATTTTATGGGGGGCAATGGCGGTTAAATCTGTTCCGTTAAATATGATCTGACCCTGACTGGCCTTGAGCAATCCCATGATTGTTTTCATCATGGTCGTTTTGCCAGCACCATTACGGCCAAGAATACAGACAATCTCGCCAGCATTAAGGCTAAGCGAAACTTCTCTGAGCACCTGCGCGCCCGCATATCCTGATGATACGGATGTCAGCTCAAGCATGGGTTTCTCCCAGATAGGCAATCTGCACATCACGATTGCCGCGAATATCGGCAGGCGTTCCTGTTGCCAGCACCTTGCCCAGATTAAGCACCGTGATCTGATCCGCTGTATCCATCACCACATTCATATTATGTTCGATCAGCAATATGGTCATATCGCCGCCAAGCTCACGGATCAATTTTACAAAACCGGCAATCTCACTATCCGCCAGCCCCTGTGTGGGCTCATCCAGAATAAGCAATTGCGGATGCTGGCTAATCCCCATGGCAATTTCCAGCAACCGCTGATGCCCATAGCTCAAATCGCCTGCCATCTGATCCATGCGATCTGCCAGCCCGACTTTTTCCAGCGATTCTTCTATGGTGTTCTGAATCGCCTGTTCATCATTGCCCCATCGCCATGATGTGGCTAGCCGGACATTATCCTTAAGGCTCAAACGGCCATAAATGGATGTGATCTGAAACGTATAGGCAATGCCCTGACGGATACGTTTATGGGCGGGCAGTGCCGTTACGTCCTTGCCATCAAACATGATGCGCCCCGCTGATACCGGAATCCGGCCGCATAACATGCCGACAAAAGTCGACTTGCCAGCACCATTAGGCCCGATAATCGCCCTGATCTCGCCTCTGGGGACGGCGAAATCCACTTGATCTACGGCTACCAGACCCCCAAAATGGCGGCTGATTCCATCCGCGCTAATATGCGGTGTTGTCATGATAGCCATGGCACTACCTTCCGCCGGAATTCACCCACCAATCCTTGCGGCAGGAACAGCGTTAACAACACTAACGCCAGACCTGCAATCAACATATATGCTGTGGTAAAGGAACTAGACAGATCAATCAGATAAAACATGAACAATGTTCCGATAAATGGCCCCAACGCTGTTCCGGCACCGCCAAGCAGAACCCAGAGCAACGGGAAAATAGAATACTGAACAGACGCAAAAGTCGCACCAGCATAGCCGAATAGCAACGCATATGCCGCCCCTGCCAATGCCGCCATCGTGCCAGACATAATCACCGCCATCCATTTATGGAAATGAACATCATAGCCCAGCATATGGGTGCGTTCCTCATTCTCACGAATGGCAATCATGACACGGCCAAACCGGCTATGGACAAGCCGGATTGTCAGCAGCAGGCAAATGGAAAACAGAATAAGCGCCGCGTTATAGCGGTTCGTGGGCTGGCTTAAATCAAAACCTGCCATCACCCGTTCCGCCTGTTTAATGACAAAGCCCTCATCACCGCGTGTCCATTCGCCAAAATACAGAATGGTTAGAAAACCGGCCTGTGCAAACATTAGCGTCACAATCATGAAAGACACTCCGCTTGTCCGCAAAGCAAGGAACCCGATACCGGCCGATACCACCACTCCCACCACTATTGCAGAAATCAGCGCCGGTTCCGGTGTCCAGCCAAGATGCACCATGGGCAAGCCCATGCCATACATACCAGCGGCAAAAAACATCGCATGGCCAAGGCTTAGCAAGCCGGTATAGCCAAATAGAATATTATATCCCATCGCATAGCATGCCAGCACCATAATCCGCGCCAGATTGCCGTGATGATAGGCAGGCAGAATAAATTGCAGGATAAATAATGCCCCTATCAAACCCAGATGAAAATAAAGCGATTTTCTGGCATCTGTCATTCCGGTTTTTTCTATCATGGGTTATGCTTCCCCAAAAGCCCGGATGGACGGAAAATCAGCACAAATGTCACTATCAGCGTGGCAATAATCTTGGCCAGCGTAGGCGTGAAGAAAACGGAAATAAGCCCATCGCTCAACCCGATCAGCACCGCCGCAACAACCGTTCCGGCCAGACTGCCCAGACCGCCGATAATAACAACAATAAATGATAACAAAAGCGGATCATGTCCCATCAGATAATGCGCTTGCTGAATAGGAACAATCAGCACCGCGGCAAGCGCCGCTAGTCCGGCACCTAGCCCGAACACAAGCGCATAAACCCGATCCACATTAATGCCATAAGCCTGTGCCACATCACGATCAAGTTGCGTGGCACGCATGATCAGCCCAATCCGTGTCCGCGTCATCAGCACCCATATAGCCAAGAGCAGAATAACCGCAAACCCGATAACAGCCAGTTTATATGTTGTCGTACCAAGCCCCCACGGCCAGTACATGGATAAACCGCTTTCTGTCCATTCAAACCATGGTATGGAAATGCGCTGATTAAAAGGCGGCTCAACCGGTCTGGCGTTTGAGCCGTATGTCATCAGCGTGACTTGCTGAATAATATAGAGCAAGCCAATAGTCGCCACAATCGTGCGCTCAGGGTCATATTTGATACGCTTTAAAATCATGGTATCGGCAACAACAGCCAGACTACCGACCAGCACCGGCGCAATAAATAATGCCGCAACAAATGATATTGCGGGATGCCCGCCAATCATATCGGCCACAAACCATGCCAGCACCGCGCCTAGCATAAAAAACTCACCATGCGCGACATTAACCACGCGCATGACGCCGAACACAAGACTAAGCCCAACCGCCATCAGCGCCAACACGGCGGCGGTTACTAATCCTTCAATGCTACCGAGTATCAAATAAGGTGCAAGTTCCATGATTTACATGATCTATGAATAAAAATGAAAAAAAATCTCCCCCCGCTTAATCGAAAACGGGGGAAGACATCAATGTGATTAGAAGGATTGCTTCGTGTAATCCACTTCATCCGGATAAAGCGTATCTTCGATAGAAGTTGTATGAACCAGATCAAGTTTGCTGTTACTGACTTTGGTAATGTATTGATGACCAAAGACCTGATGGGTTTTCCCATTAAAGCGTTTTGCGCCTTGCGGATGCGCGTCGGAATGGGGCATATCAGACATGCTTTCAACCGCTTCGATCAGCTTTGCCCGATCACCGGTGCCGCGATATCCTGATGCTTCCATGCCTGCCTTGACGATGTGCAGGGTTTCCCAGCAACCGAACATATGGGCATAAGTAGACACGTCTTTTGAATCCGAAACAGATGCACCATTTGCATCGACCCCGACAGCCGCCCGATATGCTTTATCATATTCGGACTGATTGGCCTGGGCGTAACGTGGATTGCCTTCCCAGAAATATGTGCCTTCTAGGAACTCAAGCCCCGGGCTGGACAAATCTGTTGCTTCCAGACTGTCAATAAAGCCAAAGATTTCCGGACGTGAGCTACCAAAAAACTCACCCATTTCCTTAACAAAGGTAAGAACCGCTGGCCCCACCATCACATGATAGATGACTTCTGTGTCACGCGGGATTTTCGGGAAGTATTTTGTGAATGACGTTTCTGTTGGTGGAATAGCAATTTTTTCAATCACCTGTCCGCCCTGTGCTTCGATAGCGGCAGAAAAATAATCTCTATGATCATGCCCGAAAGCAAAATCCGGATATACCATGGTTACTTTCTTACCCAGATTATTTGCAACGAACGGCGCCATGGCCTGAACCTGGCTTTTCACATCGGTGATGCCGGGCTGAAGCGTGTAACGGTTAAGCGCACCGCTAGCTACATGATGGCCTTCTGATACAACAAAATATGGTATCTTTAATTCACCAGCGCGTGGGGCAGAACCATATACCACATGGCTAAATAGCGTACCAAAAGCCAGATCAGCGTTATGCTGAGTTGCGAATTTTTCTACGACTTCGGCGCCACGCTTCGGGTCTGTTCCATCGTCTTCGGCAATGATTTCAACAGGCCGACCATTTATACCGCCAGCGTTATTGATTTTTTCAACAGCGGCCATGGTCGTGCGATCATACCAGCGGCCATAAGCAGCACCAATACCGGTGCGGTGAACCTGAAAGCCAATCTTGATTGGCTCTGCGCTTTGTGTCTGGGCGTAACGACCCATCAACGGCATGGAAACAGCACCAAGTGCCAGACTAGCCGCCGCGCCCTTGATGATCTGACGACGTGGCGTCAATAAAGATTTTGATGTTTTTTTCATATTTTCCTCCCAATCAAACAACATAATACTAGCTGTAAGAACATATGTGTACAAACAGTCTGACCATAAAAAACCTTGTTTGTCTAGCCCCCTTTTGGCGCGGCAAGCAACCACAAACCCAGCCATGTGTAAGCAATCATAAAGAGCGCAATCGGCATCTGGCTGATCACCGTTTCAAATCGATTGCCATAACGCCCAGTCGCCAGATGATGCGCCACCAGCACGGATGCAATATGCCCCGCCACAACAACACCTGCCTGGATTAACCAGATCATTCGCACCCAGTCGAGATGCTTAAAAAACCCGTCTGTCACATGGAATCCCTGCAACCCCAGAACATGCACATCCTTACCGAACATACCGTCAATAGCCAGCGCAACATATTGTGCCTCAACCAGCAATGATGGCAAATAATGCGCCACATGATAGGCCAGCGCGATAGGCAAAAGCGATGGCGCGTAAATGGCGATCAGTTCCGCCATAGAACACCGGTGTTGCGGTTGATCAGATGCCGCCACCATGCCCAGCCAGATAAGCGCTCCAAAAATAACAATCAGCGCGATATTTGCCAGAACAATACCGGCAATCGTTGGGGTAATAATCGCTGAACGCCCCGGAAAATCCAGCGGGTTAATATCTATCCATTTCAGCCAGACAAAGGTTTCGTTGAACCCGTCAAAAGACCCGACCCCTAACAGCATGAGCAAAAAGATGGCCGCTGAGATATGCGGGCGCAATACCCCGATATGCCGATGTGCCATCAACCGCCAGCCGGGTAGCCCAAACCGTACCACGCCAGCATGGACAGAAACCATGCGAAGCGATCCGAAACTGGCCATAATCATAGAGAAAAATTCCACATGCCGCGACCAGGTGCGAAAACCGAATATCAACATCCCGATCAGCGTGAACAGCCAGTATGCAAACATAAAACTGGCCAGCCGCGCCGGATCAGTGGGCGCCGGATCAGCCAGCGTGAAAACCGCAAAGCCGAATAGCAATAAAACCCCCGGCCAATGCGCCAACCATGATGGCCAGCCACGAACACCGTGCCAGCCAGTTAGCCAGCGGAGGAAATGATAGGCAAATATCCACGGATTAATCCAGCGCCAGACGCTGAAAAACAATCCTTCCACCATGACCAGCCCCATCCAGAATACCGCCCAGAATCCTAATGTTAACGGATTCCGCAAAGGATCAGTGGTGCCGTACCAGCCTGCGGATAATAGCCAGAAAAAATACAGAAATGCCGCCATATGAACATATCTGGCCAGCCGTTTCATGCGAAACTGCCGCCATAACTTGAGGCTATGATGTAATCCGGATGTTCCAGTGACCGGCATCAAAGCCAGCAACACTATCGTCAAACCAACAACAATCACCCCGCCAAGGATATATATATCCGTAGGCAGAAGCATGACAAAGCTTTGCCCCGACGCATGGGCATAGCATAATTTTACAGGCGCAATAACAGCCATCAACACAAGCATGAACAGCTTGCCCAGATGATGAGCCAGATGATTAAAGCAGCGCCAGCGATTGGTATTTTCTAATGCAATCATGATCATTCTGATGGTAAGACGATTTTGATATCTTGACAAATATAAAGAAATCTTCAAATCATTTGTACACAAATAAATATGGCTTGGCAAAATCATGACTGAAACAACATTAGCGCAACATGTCATCGGCATTGATGTCGGTGGTACATTTACCGATTTGGTAATGCTGGAAACCCATAGCGGCGGCGTCACCATTGCCAAAGTGCCTACCACGCTGGATAATCAGGCCTATGGCGTGCTTAATGCGCTCAAAGAAGCCAACGCCGATCTGCGGGCTGTTGATTTGATTATTCATGGAACGACCACCACCACTAATGCGGTGCTGGAACGCAAATTATCCCGCACCGGATTAATCACCACCCACGGGTTTCGGGATATTCTGGAATTAGGACGGCGCACACGGCCGCAAGCCTATGGCATGAAAGGCATGTTTACGCCAATTATCCCGCGCCATTTGCGGCTTGAGGTAGCAGAACGGATGGATTACGCCGGCCGTGTTGTCACCCCACTGGATAAGGACGGCATGCGGCAGGCGATCAGGCAATTGCTTGATGCTGGATGCGAATCGCTGGTGATCCATTTTCTGCATGCCTATGCCAATCCGGAACACGAAAAACAGGCGGCGGCCATAGCAGCCGAATTATGGCCGAATAATTACGTTACCATGGGGCATGCTTTGCTGTCAGAAAGCCGTGAATATGAACGCGGCGTGACCGCGGCGGTTAACGCCTCGGTTCAGCCATTGCTGGAACGCTATATCCAGCGGTTAGTGACAGAACTAAAAAGCAATGGATATCAGAGCGAAATGCTGGTGATGAATGGTAATGGCGGCACGGTATCCAGTCAGGATGTTGCGCGTGAAGCGGCCAAAACAGTCATGTCTGGCCCTGCATCAGGCGTTATTGCCGCCATGAATACCGGCAAGGCGGCAGGCCATAATCATCTGATCACCTATGATATGGGCGGCACGTCAACCGATGTATCCGTTATCAAAGACGGTAAGCCGTCTGTGTCTAATGAAATTGAAATAGAATATGCGATGCCCATCCATGTGCCGATGATTGACGTGCGAACAGTCGGCGCGGGCGGCGGTTCAATTGCCCGGGTGAATGCCGCCGGATTACTAGAAGTAGGCCCCGATAGCGCCGGTGCTGATCCCGGCCCTGTCTGTTATGGGCGCGGCGGCACTGAGCCGACTATTTCTGATGCCAATATGATATTGGGGCGGCTTGAACTAAAGGCCGTCAAATCAGTTGAGGGCGGGATCAGTCTGGAGCATATCAAGGCGATATTCGATGAAAAACTAGGCCAGCATCTGAACATGGATGCGGTCGCCGCCGCCGATGCGGTGATCCGTGTCGCCAATGCCAAAATGGCTGGCGCTATTCGTATGGTGCTGGTGTCGCTGGGGGCTGACCCGCGTGATTTCAGCCTGTTTGCTTTTGGCGGGGCAGGCCCATTACATGCGGCGGCGATTGCCAAAGAGCTTGGCATTCCCACGGTGCTTATTCCGGCACGGCCGGGGATTACAAACGCACTGGGATGCGTGGTTGCCGATTTACGTCAGGATTTTGTACAGACGATTAATACGCCACTGGCAAAAATGGATGCCAAGCATCTGCATGATGTTTTTATCCAGCAGGAAAATCAGGGCAGAGCGATCATTGAGAAAGAACCTATCGATATTGATGAAATGAGCATTAGCCGTAGTCTGGATATGCAATTTGTCGGGCAGACACATATTCTTAATGTCAATCTGGATCATATGGATTTGCCCGCCAGTCAGGATGAGATACAGGATTTATTCGAGCAGGTATATTTTAACCGTTTTCGCGTAAAGCTGGATAAAATCAACGCCAATATTGTCAATGTAAACACGTCCGTTATCGGCAAACGGAAAGCATTTGATCTGTCACAATTGATAGAATCCGATGGCCGCAAATCCAGCCTTGCGGATGCCCAGATCGGCACGCGTCAGGTTCATGTTGCCGGACAATATGTTGATACACCGGTTTATCAGCGCGAATCCCTGCCGCTTGACGTATCTTTCATCGGGCCTGCCATGATACAGCAAATGGACACAACTATTCTGGTTGAGCCGGGCGACCGCGTGTCTTCGGATGCCAAAGGCAATCTGTTTATCCATGTCGGGAAAGGAGCAGAATGATGACTATTGATCCTATCACTCTCAGCGTCATTCAATTTGGATTACAACAGGTTTGTGACGAAATGGATTTAAGCTTTTCCCGCGCCGCTTTCTCGCCGGTTATAGCCGAAGCAAATGACCGGTCTGACGGTATTTATTCGGCCGAAGACGGATCATTAATTGCTCAGGGCGCTGGCGGCTTGCCTGTTTTTGTTGGCACCATGCAATATTCCACACGCGTGCTGATCGAACGGATAAGTGACGGGATAACGCCAGCACCAAAACCTGATGATATCTATATTGTGAATGACCCCTATCTTGGCGGCACACATTTAATGGATGTCCGTTTTGCGCGGCCATTTTACCGCCATGGCAAATTATTCTGCTGGCTATCCAACACTGGCCACTGGCCGGATACTGGCGGATCAGTCCCCGGCGGGTTTTCCGCCGCCGCGACCGCTGTTGAACAGGAAGGGTTGCGCCTGCCGCCCGTGCGATTATTCAAGGAAGGCCAGCTAGACGAAGAAATATACGCCATTATATGCAGCAATATCCGTGTTGCGGATCAACGTATCGGTGATGTTATGGCACAGGCCGCCGCGCTCAAAGTCGGTGAAGACCGGCTAAACGCGCTGATGGACAGATATGGCGATGATGTCATGGTGGC
Organism: Alphaproteobacteria bacterium; assembly: GCA_018701255.1. GTDB lineage: Bacteria > Pseudomonadota > Alphaproteobacteria > Puniceispirillales > UBA1172 > UBA12202. Next base: position 25,528 of record JABIWM010000080.1, read on the forward strand.
GGCGATTGCCGAATTGCGGACACGCGCGGCAACACAGATGCGGGCATTAATTCAGGATATTCCGGATGGTGTTTATTCATCTGTTGCATGGGTGGATAGTGACGGCGTTGTTGATGAGCCGTTGGCTATCCGGCTAGCTATTCATAAATCCGGTGATCAGCTTACCTTTGATTTTGCCGGATCAAGCCCGCCCTGTATCGGCCCCATGAACTCGGTTCTGGCAACAACCCTTAGCTCTGTTTATCTGGCGATGCGGCATATCTTTCCGGAAGTCCCGATCAGTGCCGGGGCGTTTGAGCCATTAGACGTTATTGGCGTGGAAAACACATTTCTGGATGCGCGCTATCCCCGACCAGTATCTGGTTGCGCGGCAGAAGTCAGCCAGCGTATAGCCGAAGCGGTATTTGCCGCATTGGTAGATGCCTTGCCAGATCGCGTTACCGCCGCCCCTGCTGGCACAAGCGGTAATTTTGCACTGGGCGGGCATAACGCCGAAAAAGGGCAGGACTTTGTCATGTATCAGCTGTCCGGCGGCGGCTATGGCGGCAACGCGGATCATGATGGTCTGGCCAATGGATGCTCCACTATCGGCATTTCCAAAGCCCCGCCCATAGAAATCATGGAACAGAGCTTTCCTGTTCTTTATCACCGCTATGCCCTGCGCGAAGGATCAGGCGGTGCCGGTTGTCATCGTGGGGGGTTCGGGCTGGAATACGAAGTGGAATTACGCCACGCAGAAGCCCGCGCCAGTTTTGTCATGGATCATGGCCGCTATGGCCCTCAAGGCGTGCGTGGCGGCAAGGATGGCGCGGTTAATACCGTTACTGTCTGGCGCAATGGAGAAGCATCCATCCCGCCGCATCTGTCAAAACAGCAGGATATTCCGCTTCAATCCGGTGATCGCGTGGTGGTAGCTACCCCCGGTGGCGGCGGATATGGTGATCCGTTAACGCGTGACCCTGACGCGGTCAAAATGGATGTCATGCTGGAACGATATACCCATGATCAGGCAAAAGAATGGTTTGGGGTTATTATAACCACCGATGGTGAGGTGGATATAACCGCCACCAGAGAACAGCGGAAACAGGCGGCAACGCATTAATTAAGCTATTTTTCAGATCAGTGCCTATCCTGAAGCAGATTTTTAGAGCAAATTAACCATTTCCTGTTGATTTTAAGTTTCAAAACACCATATTCGTATGAACTCGGTTGGTATGACAAAATATGTATCAACATTTAGTGATTTGAATTGAACAAAATCATGCAGGACAGTTTCATGACCCCCTACGATGCGAATAAACTCAATCTTGTTTCAGATGATGCTATGCCTACACGCGAAGAAGCGGAAGAAGCTGTTCGCACGCTTATAAAATGGGCTGGCGATAATCCGGAACGCGAAGGTCTGCTTGAAACACCTGCCCGTGTTGTCCGTTCGTATCAAGAATTTTATGGCGGCTATCACGAAGACCCCGAACATATGTTGAGCCGGGTTTTCGAAGAAGTCGAAGGCTATGATGATCTGGTCATGCTCAAAGACATCCGGATGGTTTCCCATTGTGAACATCATATGGTGCCAATTATCGGTACAGCCACCATTGCCTATCTGCCTAATCGGCGGGTTGTTGGCATATCCAAGCTGGCGCGGGTCATTGATATTTTTGCCAAGCGTCTGCAAACCCAGGAAACCATGACCTCACAAATTGCCCAGACAATCCAGAATGTTCTGGAACCTAAAGGCGTGGCGTTGCTTGTCGATGCGGCACATCAATGCATGACCACTCGCGGGGTGCAAAAACAGGGCGTTACCATGGTAACAACCCGTTTCACCGGCGCGTTTGAGCAGGACAGGGATTTGCGTGAACGCTTTCTTATGCAGGCTGGCCAGCGCTAATCCGGCTTCTGCTTTCTGTTAACGCTTATCTATTGCTAATAATGGACATTTCTTTGCTTTGGCTTTATGGTTGGGCAAATAGTGTCTGACGGACTGATCAATGCCTTTAAGCCCGGTCATGTATATTCTGGGAATTCTGCTTTCTTTGCTGGCTGTGGCCATGCTGATTCCAGCTGGCCTCGACTTTTATGATGGCCATGAAAACTGGGCTGGATTTTTAGGATCATCGGCGATTACCTTGTTTTTCGGATTCGGGCTTTTGCTATCTACGCGGCTCAACGATACCGGTAATATTAATCTCAGACAGGCCTTTTTACTGACAAATCTCGCATGGATGAGCATTGGGCTATTTGGCGCCTTGCCCTTTCTGCTATCAGATACGGATATGGATATTCATGATGCCGTGTTTGAATCCGTGTCAGGCGTGACAACAACCGGATCAACCGTTATCCCGTTACTGGAAGTCATGTCACGCGGTATTTTGATGTGGCGCGCCGTGTTACAGTGGCTTGGCGGTATCGGGATTATTGTTATGGCTTTGGCCGTATTACCGATGCTGAGCATTGGCGGTATGCAGCTGTTTCGCACCGAATCATATGAAACTCCTGATAAAGTCATTCCTCGCGCCACTGAGCTGGCAGGCGGCATTTTCCTGATCTATACATTGTTAACGCTGATATGGGCGTTCATGTTCAGACTGGCCGGCATGCCCGGCTTTGATGCGCTGACCCATGCCATGACAACACTGGCAACCGGCGGATTTTCCACACGCACGGCTTCTATCGGGTCATTCAACAATAGTCTGGTTGAGATTCTGGTGATTGCAGGCATGATTGTCGGAAGCCTGCCATTTGCCCATTATCTGGCCATGACACGCGGGGGCTGGAAAAATCTGATCGAAGACCCGCAAGTCCGCTGGTTTGCCGCCATTATTGCTACGGTTAGTTTGCTGATTACCTTACAATTGATGTCCAGCATTGATCTGAATTTTCTGGATGCGTTACGGCAAGCCAGTTTTAATACCGTATCGCTGATGACCGGAACCGGTTACAGCAGTACCGATTATGGATTATGGGGCGGGCAGACGACTGTCATTTTGCTGATTGCCATGTTTATTGGCGGCTGTGCCGGATCGACCACTTGCGGCATTAAAATGTTCCGGCTACAAGTTCTGGCCGCCACGGCCAGAGTGCAGATGGCACGTCTATTACGCCCACATGCGGTAAATGTTGTTTATTACAATCGCCGGCCAGTACCGGAAACCGTCATGGATGCCGTCATGGCATTCTTCTATCTCTATATCCTCAGCTTTGTTCTGATCGCCATCATGCTTGGGTTATCGGGGCTTGATTTTATAACCGCGTTATCAGGTGCCGCCACGTCTATCAGCAATGTGGGCCCCGGATTGGGTGAGATGATTGGCCCATCAGGTAGCTTTGAGGATGTTAATTCTGCAGCCAAATGGATCATGGTTGCCGGCATGATATTGGGACGGCTGGAATTATTCACCGTACTGGTGATCTTGATGCCCGGATTCTGGCGCCGCTAAACCGGCAAGCCAGATTACCGTGCTACCGGCCAGCCATTATCAGTTGAAATATCCAGCACCTGTTTGCGAAACTCAGCATCAAAACGGGCAATCGCTTCGGACATGACAAATTGCCGAATTCGCTCGGAATCGGCAGGCGTGGTATAATCGGCAATGGTATTCTGATAACTGGATTTGACAACAATACTTGCCGTACGGTTATTGACCGGATGCGTAAAACTGAACACCGCTTCCAGATCAGCAACAATCAGCTTTCTCTGCTCATTGGTAAATAAGGATTTCAGATCATCATTCGACGCAATATCCAGTTCGCGCAAATCCGCGCGGGATACAGTCATCAGCAAATTACCATTAGCATCAGCAGGGATAAGCGTATCGCTACCCCAAGTGATCAGCATATCCGAAAGGCTGGGATAATAGAGATGGTCAATATATGGCTTAACCGCTTGCGGGTTATGATCATTAAAAAAATCTATACTGGCCACCTGTATTGGCAAATCATTGCCTAATGGTGTGGCAACCAGAACAGGTGGTTCCGGTGTCTGGCAAGACGCAAGCAAAACCGGTGATAGCAGAAAAATGCCCATGATGATGATGCGGTAAATACCCTTAACGATATGTTTCATCTTACTGCTCCTTTTGGGATTAAGGTTTTAATCTGGCCGGATCAGGCATTAGGGACAGCATCCCATACCCATTCGGATTTGCAAAATTCGCATGACATGACCAGTTTATTATTCTCATCGGCCAGATCAATTTTTTCTTCATCTGTTAATGATGCAATAATCTGTTCGGCGCGTTTTGATGAACACCGGCATTGATCACGAAGCGGCCGCCACGGTAATGGTCTGGCCGATAATTCATGAAACAACCGGTGCACAAGCGTTTCAACCGGTATCGTATGATCCAGCATTTCTGTCCGTTCCAGCGTTGACATCAACGTACATGCGGTATGCCAGATATCTTCTTCGGTATCACTCATTGGCAGAACATCGTCATGATTGCCGCCGGTTTCCGGTATCCGTTGCAACAAAAGACCGGTCGCGTGCCATGATCCGTCATAATAATCTGCGGCAAGCATCAGCGCGGTATCAATCTGTTCGGAATCCCTGAAATAGCGCAACGCCACATCCGTGATGCTCTGGGCTTCTATCGGCACAATCCCCTGATACCGGCCTTTCTTGCCCTGATCAACGGTAAATGCCAGATGCCCTGTTCCCATGAGTTGCATCATTGGGGCAGGCGCACCCATGCCGCCATCATCTGCGTCTATATCCTGATGTTCATCATATCCCATATAGGCACGCACCGCACCATCAGTGGTCACATCGGCAAGCAGGGTTTTTATCGCGCCTTCACCCTTGGCCTGAAGCGTGAAAATACCATCATAGCTCATGGTACTGGCAAGGCATGATGCCAATACCACGGATTCGGCGGCAAGCTTGCCCATGACTTGTGGATAGTTATGGCGCCCTAGAATTGTATCAACCACATGATCCATTCTGGCCAGACGACCACGGATAGCGGCCTTGCGGCCAACCCCTGCATCAATGACAAAAGGCAGTATTCCAGCCGAATTTCCAGCTAAATTTCCAGACAGCTTTTTTTCAGCCATTGCTAGTTATCCCCACCACTATCATTATCTCTATTATTAGCCGGCATTATTTTTATCAAGACAGAAACACATAATGGCTTTCTGTGCATGAAGCCGGTTTTCTGCTTCGTCCCAGATAACGGATTGCGCCCCGTCAACAACCTCAGCATCCGCCTCGTTGCCGCGATATACTGGCAGACAATGCATGAATATAGCATCCGGTGCCGCCAATTCCATCAGCTGTGTTGTCACCCGAAATGGTTCAAGCATATTTTTATGCGCGGCGGCATCAATATGTTCAGCACCGCCCATTGATGCTCCCATGGATATCCATGTATCCGTTACGACAACATCCGCGTCAGTGATAGCAAGTGCCGGATCGTTGGATAAATGGATCACGCCGCCAGCGGCTTTAGCCTTGGCAACAATACTGGCATCTGGACGTAAAGCATCAGGGGTGGCAAGCGTTAGCGTAAAACCAAAGGCCGCCGCCGCCTCAATCCAGCTATGGGCAACATTATTGCCATCACCTAGCCAGACAATATGCAGATGCGCAAAATTCAGATCAGGTGCTTTTTTTTCTGCGACCGTCATCACATCTGCCATGACCTGACAGGGGTGGCTTTGATTGGTAAGACCATTGATCACCGGTATGCTGGCATGATGCGATAATTCCAGCACCGTGTCATGATTTTCGGCACGAATCATGATAGCATCAACATAACGTGACATGACCTTTGCCGTGTCTGCCACGGTTTCACCCCGACCAAGTTGCATGCCCTTATTATCCAGAACCAGCGGGGTGGCACCAAGCTGATTAACGCCAACCTCAAACGATATACGGGTGCGGGTTGATGGCTTTTCAAAGAGCAGCGCAATATTCATTCCGCTTAGTTTGGCTGATACGCTAGCAGGACGTGCTTTCATAACCAGAGCATCCTGTATCATCTGCCGCAACTGATCAGATGAATAATCCGCAATATCTATAAAATGCCTAATCATGTTTATGACTCGCTTTTTCTTCACATGCGCCCAAAACCGCATCTAGAGTGGCCACCGCGTGATGAATATCTTCGGTGCTAACATTCAGTGGCGGCAAGAGCCGGACAGTATTCGCCGCCGCCGGCACGACCAGCATATGATGCGCACGACACGCGGCCATAACGTCAAGCGGGGTTAGATGATCCGCCAGAACCAGCCCGATCAGAAAACCGTTTCCCCGTATCTCGATAATCGCCTCATGTTTCTGCTTAAGCCTGTCCAGTTCGGCAAATAGTACCGCGCTCCGCGCACGCATATCTGCCAGAAAATCCGCATCCAGCACATCCAGCACCGCACATGCCGCTTGCATAGCCAGCGGGTTTCCGCCAAAAGTCGACCCGTGACTGCCCGGCGTCATAGCTGAACCCACCGCTTCGGTGGCAATCACCGCACCGATAGGAAAGCCGCCCGCAAGCCCCTTGGCCATGGCGATAATATCTGGCTTGATGCCGCTTGGTTCAAACGAAAACAAATGCCCTGACCGGCCAACGCCAATCTGAACTTCATCGGCGATAAGCAAGCATCCCACTTCATTAGTGACAGCTCTTAATTCGGCTAAAAATCCGTCTGGTAATGGTCTGGCACCGCCTTCGCCTTGCACGCTTTCCACCATGACCGCCGCTATTTCCGGGGTGCCGCTTTCTGCATCGCTGATCAATTGATCACGCAAGGCATTCATATTGCCAAACGGAAAATGATCAAAACCGTCAGGCATGGGGCCAAACCCCTCACGAAAGGCCGGACGATCTGTGGCCGCAAGCATGGCAATAGTGCGGCCATGAAACGCGCCTTCTGCACATAGGATTTTATGCCGGTTGTGATGCCCCATATGGTGCATGGCTCGCCGCGCCATTTTTACGGCGGCTTCGGTGGCTTCAGCTCCGGAATTACAGAAAAACACCTGATCCAGCCCTGATCGTTTAGCCAGAATCTGTGCTAATTCAGCCTGTTCGGGAATGTTGTACAGATTAGAAACATGCCATAATTTGCCCGCTTGCCGGGTCAGCGCGTCTACCAGTTTCGGGTGGCTATGGCCAAGCGTATTCACCGCAATACCTGTTGCAAAATCAAGATAGCGGTCGCCATCTGTACTGATCAGCCAGCTGCCTTCGCCATGCGAAAACGCCAGATCAGCCCGACCATAATTGCCCATCACCGCTGTTGTGCTGGTCATGCAGATTCTCCACCTGTAATTGGCAGAAAATGTTTGGCCAGTTGCAATCCTTGCGCCTGATAATGGGAACCGCTACCTCTTGCACCATAAAGCGCGTCCGGTACCAGCGATAATGGTTCATATACCAGGCGGCAGACGGTCTGGCCTTCTTCGATCAGAAACGGCACATCATGCGAGCGGACTTCGAGGACGGCGCGGGTTTCACCTGCGCCTAATTCGGGCATACCAAAACCGGGGTCAAAGAAACCGGCATAATGCGCTCTGAATTCGCCGATGCGAGTATCATACGCGGTCATTTCCGCCGCATATTCAGCTGGCACAGTCACATATTCCTGACTAGCCAGAATATAAAACTCATCCGGATTTAAAACCAAACCGCCAGCGTTAAGGTCTGCTAACGTGACTTTTTCCCAGAAACCGGACACCGGATATACCCCGACCTGATCCACATCAATCAGCCCGGCATGTTTCCGCGCGCGCCAACCAACAACCCCCGGCATCAAACTATGCGCTTTCCCCGACAGATCAACGCTAAGCGGGATACCGTCTTTGATTTTATGATTAACAATGCCTTCGCCATGGGTAAGCCCCGATTTATCCTGAAGCGCCATCATATCATCATCGCTAATATGCGCCCGTCCTGACCGCAAGCGAAGCTGTGACAATCGTGACCCCTGTCTGACCAGCACAGAAAAGGTGCGTGGGCTAATCTCAGCATAAAGCGCACCGCTATAACCGGCCGGTGCCATTTCAAACTCATCTGCATAATCGACAATCATCCGCGTGAATACATCCAGCCGACCGGTTGAGCTTTTGGGGTTGGCAATAGCGGTTAACCCTTGCGGCAGATGCGCGGATTCCAATAACTCGGCAATATAGACACAGCCCTTTTCCAGAACCGCCCCATTTGTCAGATCAATTTCATGCATGGCAAGATCAGCCAGTTTATCAGCAACCTTATGATCGGCACCGGGCAGGAATGAGGCCTGTACACGCCATGCTTTCGCCCCTAACCGCAAATCCAGTGACGCTGGTTGAATCTGGCCATCTGTCAATGGCGCCGCGCTAGCCAGAATCCGCTTGGCGAACGCGTCTTCTAGTTGGGGTTGGGACAGAATACCCGGCGGATAAGATAACCCTGACTGGGAAGATGTATCAGAAGATGCGTTCATGACCGAAACCGTTCTAGCTTTTGAGTTTATATCCGGTCTTTAATAGATAAATACCGAATAGGGATAGCATCAGCATTGTCAGGGATAAAATCAAGCCCCCTAAAAGCGGTGATGCTGAACTAAACCCAGTCATAGCATAGCGAAATCCGTCAATCATATAAAAAATCGGATTAAAATAGGCAATCACCGCCACGCTATCCGGCAATCGGTCAATCGTATAGAAAGTACCAGATAGAAAAACCAACGGCTGAATAACAAAATTGGTGATTGTTGCCAGACTATCAAATTTATCTGCCCAGATACCGGCAATCACACCAATAACAGCCATAATGCCCGCCCCAAGCGATAAAAACAGCACCGCCGCAAATATATTGGCCGGAATAATATTTATCCCCAGAAACGGCATCGTCATGATAGCAACAATGGCAACCATAATCCCGCGCGTCATTCCGGCGGCGACCATACCAATAAATAATTCATAGGCGCTAAGTGGCGGCATAACCAGATCAACAATATTCCCCTGCACTTTACCGATGACTAAAGACGAAGATGTATTTGCAAAGGCATTTTGTAACACCGCCATCATAATCAACCCCGGTGCCAGAAAGGTAAGCAGGTTCATATCCCCCATCAGATCAACCCGATCACCAATAGCAACCGCAAAAACCGTCAGGAAAAGCCATGTTGTTATCACTGGCGCGGCAACGGTTTGCCCCAGTATTTTAACAAAGCGCATGACTTCGCGCCGGTAAAGCGTGGATAAGCCAACCCAGTTGATGAAACCGATTTTTATGGGTCTGATCACTGTTGTGGTAGCTGAATAGGTATCTTTGACGTTGTTTCTCGACATGGCCGCAACATATTCGCTATGCTGGCATAAATCAAGAACACGCTTAATCATGAGCTGTGTTCAAACCAATCGGGATATAGTCATTCATGGTGATTTCTGATGAAAAGCTAAATCGCCGGCTTGAAAATAAGGCCTTAAGCTATCTGGCGCGATTTGCCTCTAGCGAAGCCAATTTGCGGCAGGTGCTGATCCGTTTTGGTCGCCGGAAATGCTGGCCAAAAGACGGCGATAAAGACGAAGAACCCGCTTTCCTGATCCAGCTCAATCAGGCTATTGACCGACTGGTTATCCGCTATGCCCGACTTGGCTATGTTGATGATGCGGCCTATGCCCATGCGCGCGCACGCGGCATGCGTGTCAGAGGAACATCAGGCAGACATATCAGCCATTACCTCAAAGCCAAAGGCGTAAACGGTGACGTGATTAGCCAGACCATGGATGATGATAACATCGGCAGCATGGATGCCGAAACAGATGCCGCCAGAAAATATGCCCGCCGCCGCAAATTAGGCCAGTATGCCAGCCCGAACAGCCGGACAAAATCGGATTGGGAAAAACGCCATCTGGCCAGTATGATCCGTGCCGGATTCGGCTTTGACGTATCCAAATTGGTACTATTTACTGAATATGATGATTGATGCCGGATATCAGGCTATTGTGAACCACCCGAAAAATGGGTAAATTATAGGCGAATATTTAGGGGGGAGTACCATGTCAGACCATCACCAGTTTCCACCATCCGCTGAGCGGGCAAAATCAGCACTAGTTGATCAAGATACCTATCTGGATATGTATCAGCGTTCTATCGAACAGCCAGATGCGTTCTGGGATGAAATGGGGCGGGCGCAAATTGACTGGATGAAGCCTTACACAAAAATCAATAATTCCACCTATGATGCGACATCCCTATCTATTAAATGGTACGAGGACGGCACACTTAATGCCAGCGCCAATTGTCTGGACAGGCATCTGGATACACGCGGTGATCAGACCGCGCTGATATTCGAAGGCGATGATCCATCCACTAGCCGCCATATCAGCTATCGGGAATTACATGATGAGGTTTGCCGTTTTGCCAATGTACTAAAAGCGCGTGGCGTTAAGGCCGGCGACCGTGTCACCATTTATATGCCCATGATCGTAGAAGCCGTGGTAGCCATGCTAGCGGTCGTTCGCATTGGCGCCGTGCATTCGGTTGTCTTTGGCGGATTTTCGCCTGATGCGCTGGCTGGCCGTATTCAAGATTGTGATTCGCATGTCATCATTACCGCCGATGAAGGCGTTCGCGGCGGTAAACCCATCCCACTAAAAACCAATACAGATAAAGCGCTTGAAATGTGCCCGGATTGTCAGACTGTTATCGTGGTCAAACGTACCGGCGGAAACATTGATTGGCATGATGGCCGGGATTTCTGGTATCACGAAGAAATGGCCAAAGTCGATGCGGATTGCCCCCCTGCAGAGGTTGGCGCCGAAGACCCGATGTTCATTCTGTATACGTCCGGATCAACCGGCAAACCCAAAGGCGTGTTACATACCACCGGCGGATATATGGTTTATGCCAGTATGACATTCAAATATGTTTTTGATTACCAACCGGGCGATGTGTATTGGTGTACCGCTGATGTTGGCTGGGTCACCGGCCATAGTTATATTGTTTATGGGCCATTAGCCACCGGCGCGACCGGCGTCATATTTGAGGGCGTGCCAACCTATCCGGATGCTGGCCGATTCTGGGAAGTGATTGAAAAGCACAAGGTAAACACATTCTATACCGCCCCGACCGCTATTCGTGCGCTGATGCGTGAAGGCAATGATTTTGTCACCCGCTATGATCGTTCATCGCTCAAAACACTGGGGTCGGTTGGCGAGCCTATCAATCCCGAAGCATGGATGTGGTATCATGACGTTATCGGTGAAGGCCGTTGCCCGATTGTTGATACATGGTGGCAAACCGAAACAGGCGGTATTATGATCACGCCGCTTCCGGGCGCAACAACCCTGAAACCCGGTTCAGCTACCAGACCATTTTTCGGCATTGAGCCTGTTCTGGTTGATAGCGATAACAAACCGCTAGATGGTGCTACTTCGGGTAGTTTATGTATCAACCGGTCATGGCCGGGACAGATGCGGACAGTATATGGGGATCATGACCGCTTTATCAGCACCTATTTTACCACTTTCCCCGGACGATATTTCACCGGTGATGGCTGTCGCCGTGATGAAGACGGATATTACTGGATCACCGGACGTGTTGATGATGTGATTAATGTATCTGGCCATCGCATGGGAACAGCTGAGGTCGAATCCGCGCTGGTTGCCCATCCTAAAGTCGCTGAAGCCGCTGTGGTTGGATATCCGCATGATATCAAAGGTCAGGGGATTTATGCTTATGTTACTTTGCTAGCCGGACTAGAAGGCGATGATGCGCTTCTGGCTGAGCTCAAGCAATGGGTGCGCAAAGATATTGGCCCGATTGCTACACCCGATGTGCTGCAATGGGCACCCGGACTGCCGAAAACACGATCTGGCAAGATTATGCGGCGTATTCTGCGTAAAATTGCCTCAAATGAAATCGACAGTCTTGGTGATACATCCACCCTGGCAGACCCTGCCGTGGTGGATGATCTGGTAGCTAATCGCCCAATCGGCAATTAACTTTTGGATGCTTCTTGTGTCAAACCTAACTCAATGGCTCTACACACGGCATGAGTGCGATTTTTAGCACCCAGTTTACCGCGCAAGCTTTTGAGATGGTGCTTCACCGTGACTAGTGCAATGCCGTATTTAATGGCAATTTCCTTATCGGATTTACCAGCTAGCAAGCCTGATAACATATCCAGTTCACGGCCAGTCAGATCATTTATCGGCAAGAAATGTTTTTCACCATTATGATGGCTGGTTTCTTGCGGCATAAATATCTGGCCTTCTATCATAAGTATGAGGGCACTGAAAAAAGCCTTAATACCTATATTTTTGGGAATATATCCCATAGCACCTGCTTCTAGCACCATTCGCATTTCCGAATTACTTGTCGGCGCACCCATGATAGCAATCGGGACTTCCCTTCGGGTGGCTTCTAATGTGCGTGTTAAACCTGCCAATCCTTTGATATCAGATAAGCCTGAATCCAGAATGATCAACGCGGGGCTGACCCCGCGATTAATGAGAGCTGTTACCTCGCTGATCCTGTTAGCTGGTAATATTTCCATCGTTTCATCACGTTGTTGCGATTCTTCTATGATTAAATCACGAGAAAACACATTTGCGTAAGCGAGTATTATTTCCACATTGCTCTCCATCATTTCGTTAAGACGATATGCTGATTTTCGGGAAAAAATACTGCCGAAACTCTATAATGTATCAACATTGAGTATTATAATACTCAAATTCTAGATCAGATGAATTATTTTTTTTGGCAGACAATTACCGTTTCGCATTATTCAATTGATAGCGAACGACAAAATTCCACTTTTGGCTTTCATCTAAAACGTCTTTTGACCGCGTGTTTTCCCAGCCTAGCTCTAGGGTTAGGGCATATTTGTCTAGCCAATCCGGTGAAAATCCCAATTTACTCGTAACGTGCCATAAGTTATGCCGATGAAGTCGCCAAGGACGCGGATGGATAAGGCTTTCTTTGGTCAAATTTAGCTGAATCCACAATTTTTCTTTCGCATTTGGCGGTATCAGATGCACCAAACCGGTTATCCCTAGACGATCCGAGCTTTGATCACGCGGCGATGTTATCCGTTTGGCCGTTGATATTTCCGCATACCAGCTGTTCCACCAAGTGTGTGTTCTATTCGCCCCAACTATCGTTGGATTGATCATTGGATTAGTTTGATGATAACCAAATGCGATGCCCTGATCCTGAAGCGTCTGATCTGGCTGGCGTGGATAGGTTTCAAATGAACCCTGCATGGTCATGCGCAGATAGGCGATATCGGATAAAGGCAATATCATCGCCTGACTAGCACTGGATTGATGCCTGATCACGGATACGCGATTCTGGCCACGCTGATTTTCCAGCCGTTTTAATAATATCTGGCTTTCCAGTATCGCCCAGCTAGTCTGATGTTGCCAGCTTCCGCTTATCCCGATCCCCTGACGGTCATATCCGCGTGGGGTGGTAAGCCGTTCATATAACAACAGACTGGCCCGATAGTTCCCCTGTTTACGCGGGATAACAAATCCAATACTGGCATTGGTTTCTGCATACCATCCAGCCACATGACGATCACCAATCGTAAAATCGGGGCTAATGCTTATGCCGCTCAAATTCGATTCGATTTGCCGGATCATCAGATCAAGCTGTGATTCCGGTTCTGCCGTGATGGTTTGTTGCGCGGTCGCTTGCGCCAGATTCTGATCATATCCAGTGCTTATATCTATCGCCCATTTCAGATTAGGGTGACGCGAACATTGCCGCAAAAACCGTTTGCTGTCTTGTGCTAGCCAATCGGTTTTATCGCCATTTTCATCAACAGATAACTGCCGTAAATACGGTTTGGCCAGATCACAACGCCCCATGGCAACATGTATCAGCGCCAGTTCATAAAGGTGACGGCGCGACAATACCCGCGACCGTTCCGCATCCAGCCCTAATGCCATGGCCTCATCATAGAATCCGTCTAATCTTAATATGATTAGCGATTTAGTTAACAGATCATCATCCCGAAGGATCAGATTCCTGTTCGAGTGAATGAATTGTTTTGAAGATATATCATTATCTGCCAGACTTGCTGATACTGATAATGCGAACATACCAATCAAAATGGTGATAGAGAACAAAGACGGCATGCAAACAGCATGACATAGCAATCATTAACAAAAACTTAACAGAATGAAGAAAAATGATCATTCCTATCGCATATCGTTAAAACGTTTTGTTCATACCCATCATGATCAATTCTGCGGTTTCGCCTTTTCTATGCCCATCATTCATGCGGTATCCTAATCCGGCATAAAATTCGGTGTTTTCTGATCATAAATGTTTCATCATCACATCCACGCGACTTTCTCTATCATTTAGATTCAGATCAGCATGGGCGTGACTGTAATGCGTCTTCCCTGTCCCCACATCAATCTGTGACGGCAGTTGAAATTGTATCTGTCCGGATTGAACCGCTGGCGGCAATAACAGATCAAGATGCAGTCGGGTAACATGGCTAATATCGAATGTCGCACCAAGACGAAACGCATTATACTGATATTGTCCTGACGTGATCAGACTATGGGTTTTCGGGTTTAGGCGAGTCTGGCCTATCATGGCTTCGGCGGCTAGTGTCACCATTTCATATTGCTGTCTGATACCGGCAAACCCCCATAGCGATGCGGATGCGGTATCAAATGCGCCTTTCGCATAACCATCAGCCCATCCTTGTTGATGATCAAACCCCAACCCCATCCAGCGTTGGGTGTTCTGGTGATACTGGCTGATCACCCCATGAACAACAGACCGGTTTTTGCCCTGACTAAAAAAGATTTGCTGACGGGTATCGCTGCCAATATGTTCATAACCAACCCAGTTACCATCAGATGAATAGCTGGGATCGGTTAGACGTGCGGGCAGATATGCCGATAACGGGATGCTACCCTGTTCAGCAAATCGAAAGCCGGATTGCGCCAGATGCTCCCCATCTCTCGCCTTAATCACATTATACCCTGTTGCATAGCGTAAAGGTGAGGGCAGAATATATGTATCAAGTGCCAGCACAAAGGCCGCATTATCAAAACTGTCACGAACAATAATGGATTGATCAGCCAGAGCATGACGAACAGAACCGCCCAGAACATTAGGCGTGACAAGCACCGATTGTTTCAATGGCATTTTCACATATGATGTTGTTTCTATACTTGTCGCACCAATGGGATCAAGCGCATCTGGCAGATTGATCAATCCCTGACCGAATACATTCGCCATCTGGGCTTCGGTGCAGGTTGCTATGGTGCATCCATCCGCCGTCACCAGACCATCATAATTAGCGGTTGCCAGCAAACGGGCGGCGGCTTGCCGTGGCGTCATCCCCGGAAACTGTTCCAGTAATAGCGCAATAGAACCGGATACAAACGGCGCCGCCATGGATGTGCCGGATTTACGCGAATACTGATCATCCGGTATCGCCGCATATATGCCGCCGGAATATTGATCATCACCGCCCCCCGGTGCCGTAATGCACCATGCTTGCGCGACCCCACACCGGTTTGTATAACGCGGCTCTCGCAGGTTATTATCGGCGGCAACAACCGTTAACCAGTTTTGTCTCAAATCCGGATAGTGATAGGGAAGCCCGCTGCGGATAGATACCTGATCATCGCTATCATTTCCTGCCGCCCAGACCATAATAGGGCCATTGACTTGCGCCAGTTGAAAATAGCTTTGCAATTCCTGACGCAAAATCTGATCAAGGGTTGATTTGGGAATATCGTTAATTTCATAAATCGATGCCCATGAATTATTGATTACCGGCAACCCTCTGCTTCGGGCATTGCCCAGAATGGCTGGCACCATATCATTACCGGATTGGCTTCCGAACCTTCCTTCTGCGTTTAATATCCGGTAACTGACCAGATCAGCATAAGGCGCAACCCCGTGAATGCCGCGCTGATTGCGTGCCGCCGCAATAATACTGGCGACATGCGTGCCATGCCCGAACGGATCAGTCACTCCTTGGGTATCACCCTGCCAGTCACCGCCGCCAGAAACGCGGCCATCCAGTTCTTCGTGATCACCATCAATGCCGCTATCCAGCACCCCGACAGATATGCCAGAGCCGGATAAACCGGTCGCGTAAAATGGCGTTAACCCCATTTCCCGTAATGTTGGTGTATCCACATATTCTGTTGCAGATGCATCAAAATCGGGCACCGCTGGATCAGCAATGAATGGTCTGATTTGCGGTAATGTTCCGCTTTTGGTATCGGTTGTAACGGTAAAGCTACTGCCACCGCCGCCGCCGCCGCCACAAGCCGTTAATGCTGTGCTGGCTAAAAGGATAACCATATATAAAGACTTTTTCGGAAAAACATTCAACATCTGCACCACCTAAACTATCCAAAAAGGGTATTATCGGTAACAGATGCCGCCTTTCATATGATGCAAAGGCAGGAATACGCCGGACGGAAAGTATCAGTGATACCCCTAGCGAATGGTAAAATATGATTGCGATAGCTGAAAACCGCCGTCAGCCGCTCCACAGCCGGCCTATCACGGCCTATGACGGCTTAACTGTTTATAGCGGCGTATCCGGTCATGATATCATCAATCAGATCATCGGCATGCTCAAGCCCCACAGACAGGCGGATATGACCATCCTTAATGCCAAGCAATGCCCTGTCTTTTTCATCCAGATTGCTGTGGGTTGTGGTAAAGGGATGACAGATCAGTGATTTTGCATCCCCCAGATTATTTGAGATATCAATAATGTTTAAGCTATCCAGAAAGCGGAAACACGCGGCTTGGCCGCCGGGTAATTCCATTGCAATAATATTCCCGCCATGGCGCATTTGTTTTCTGGCCAGATCATATTGCGGATGGCTTTCCAGCCACGGATAGCGGATTATGATATCCGGACAATGCTGGGTGATATATCTGGCAACATGGTCGGCGTTTGCCACCATCCGGTCAACCCGTAAGGACAGGCTTTCCAGTGATTTGAGCAAAACCCACGCATTAAACGGGCTGATCGATGGCCCTGTGCGGCAAAGAAATTTAAAAATCTGCTCATCAACCAGTTCTGATTTCCCAAGAATAGCACCGCCAAGCACCCGCCCATGACCATCAATATGTTTGGTCGCCGAATAAACCACCAGATCAACGCCATATTCAATAGGTTTCTGGCCAAGAGGCGTGGCAAAGACATTGTCAACCACCATCAAGGCACCCGCCTGATGCGCCAATGCTGTCACAAGTTCCAGATCAACCAGTTCAAGCAGAGGATTAGATGGCGTTTCCACAAACACCATTTGCGCCGGCCGTGATAAGGCATCTTCCCACGCGGTCATATCGGTGCCGTCAACCAGTTCGGTTTCAATGCCCCATTGTGGCAGAATCTGGGTTAAAATAGCATGGCACGCCCCGAATAGCGCGCGGCTGGCAACAACCCGATCACCTGATTTTAACAAACTGGCCATAGTCGCAAATACTGCCGCCATGCCAGATGCGGTCATGCGGCAGGATTCCGCGCCTTCTAGCAACGCCATGCGTTCCTGTAACATGGTAACGGTGGGGTTGCCGTAACGGGAATAAACAAACCGGTCTAAATCACCACTGAACGAATCGGCGGCTTCTTGTGCCGAGCTATAAACATAACCTGATGTCAGATATAATGCTTCTGCTGTTTCATCAAATTGAGAACGGTTCAGCCCGCCGCGTACCGCCAGCGTATCCGGATGATAGGATTTGTTTTTACTCATGCCCGCGTTCTATTTTTAATTTGAAGACACCTATGCTTAGGGTCTTGGGGCATGTTTTGCAAGGATTCTTTGTAACGTCCGGCGGTGCAGCTTAAGCCGTCTGGCAGTTTCGGAAACATTGCGTCCACATTGCTCATAGACACGCTGGATATGTTCCCACCGCACCCGATCCGCCGACATCGGGTCTTCGGGTGGGGGCGGCATGGCTTCGCCTTTTTGCAGTAACGCCGCAACAATAGCATCCGGATCAGCAGGTTTGGGCAGATAGTCAACAGCCCCGGCTTTCACCGCTGAAACGGCCGTGGCTATATTGCCAAATCCGGTTAGCATAACGACACGGCAATCTGGCTGATTGTCTTTGAGTATCTGGACAATATCCAGACCACTGCCTTGTTCCAGTTTCAGATCAAGAATGGCATGAGTGAACTGTTCTGCCTTGATACAATCACGGGCATCCGGAATACAGGACGCTATGGTGACAACAAAACCCTTGCGCTCCATGACACGCGCCAATCGGCCTAGCAAGGATTCGTCATCATCAACGATCAGCAATTTATGTTCAGTTTTGTGCATCATCATTTTCCTATTGCTTTTATATAGGTGCAAAAATCTCAAACACAAGGTAGGCCGGATTAATCCTTATATCGCACATCAATCTCGGCGCGCGGCAGAATAAAGGTGATTTCCGCCCCGCCTTCTTTCACATTTCTGGCAACCAGCTGACCGCCCATCCCCTCAATCATGGTCGTTGCAATAAATAATCCTAGCCCCATATGCCCATCCACGCCTTTACGCGACGAATTATACGGCTCACCAAGCCGGTTGAGTACCGCGCTAACAAATCCGGGGCCATCATCGATTATCTGGATAATCAGATGTTTTTTATCCCAGCCAACCGCGATATTAACCTTATTTTTGGCAAATTGCGCGGCGTTATCAATCATCATTTCAAGGCTATGGATAATATCCGGCCGCCGCCCCAGAATAGGCGTTTCACCAATAAGCGTATCCATTGTCTGCAAATGGATCATATCACGGATATCTGCGAATCGATCATCAATCAACCCCTGAACCAACGCCAGCGCCGCCGCGGGATCATGGCTCATCTGATCAATTTGATTAGCATCTTCGCTTAACCCGGCCAGAATCATCCGGCAGCGTTCTGTTTCCACTTTCAATGCCTTTATTTCATTGGCCAATGTGGGGTAATCCGCTTTTTCATCCAGCAATTCTGCCAGCTCATGGGTGATTAGGGTAATCGTATTTAACGGCGATCCTAATTTATGGGCGGCCACGGTAGCAAGGCTTCCTAATGATACCATTTGCTGTTCCCGCGCCATATTAAACCGCGCATCGGAAAGCCCGCGCAGAACATGCCGGGCATGGCTAGTCAGTAGCCCGGTATAAATGCCAATAAATCCAACAGCAAAAACAATAGCAACCCATAACCCGACCAGATATAGCCACGGCCATTCCGGTGACGCATCCGGCCATGGCAAGGGAATATGATAAATAGAAAGCAGGCTGGCCAGAAATGCTACCATCAGAATGAGCGCAATCGTATAGCGCATGGATAAAAGCGATGCCGATACCGCCACCGGTGCCAGCAAGAGCAAGGCAAATGGATTGGTCAGCCCGCCAGTTAAAAACAGCAATCCAAACAGCTGAAGCGTATCAAATCCAAGCAGAAAAAATGCTTCGTAATTATTGATGCGATTCCGCAATCGGCTAAACAGATAATGCCAGACACCAACAACAGCTGAAACCATTATGATTAGCAACAGCCAGAAAATGGGAATGTCAAAATCAAGTGCCAGATATATGATCATGACTGTCAGCAACTGACCGCCTAGTGCAATCCAGCGCACCATAGCCAGCTGGCCACTATCAATCAGATCATTAATCTGGAGAAAGGCATAATCCTGATGCGGCAAATCAATCCCCTGTCATTGGTGATCAGATATCCAGATTGGCTACTTTGAGGGCGTTTTCCTGAATAAACTTGCGCCGTTCTTCGACGGCTTCGCCCATTAACATGGCAAAGGATTCTTCGGCAGCGTCTTCATGATCAATAGTTACCTTCAACAAAGTGCGTTGATTGGGATCAAGAGTAGTTTCCCATAACTGTTCCGGATTCATTTCGCCCAATCCTTTATATCGGGATACCTGCGCGCCTTTACGCCCCATATCAAAAACATGATTAACCATGCCTATTGGGCCATTAATCAGCAATGATTTGCTACCCGCAATCAGTTGTGCCGGTTTACCAAAATGATGCTGTAATTCGCTAATCATCGGATCAAGTAGCCGGGATTCTTCTGTTGCCAGAAGCCGCGAGGTCAAATGATAGCGTTCGGTGACTCCGCGCAAGGTGCGTGATATTTCCATCACCGGCTGATCATTCTTATCCGTGATAATCTGGCCTTGCCAGCCACGTTCCAGCATATCGGATAGACCCTCAAGTCGCTTGGCCAGATAATCGGCGGCTTCCGGTTTTGCGATACTGTCCTGCGTAAGAACACCGGCAATAGCGGCCTGTTCTACGACATGCGCTGATCCGACAATCCGTGCCATGGCGTGTATGCTTTTGCTGGCTTTAATAGCCATCATCATTAACGCATTCAAGTCTGCACCGGCGATTTGCTGACCTTCTGACAATTCCAGCACAACGTCTTTCAATCCCTGTTCTTTTAAATATTCATCCATCGCTGGCTGATCTTTGAGATAGACTTCTGATTGGCCGCGCTTGGCACGGAATAAGGGCGGCTGGGCAATATAGAGATATCCGCGTTCGATCAATGGTTTCATATGACGGAAGAAAAACGTCAATAGCAATGTCCGGATATGGCTGCCGTCAACATCCGCATCGGTCATAATGACAATCTTATGATAGCGGGCTTTATCCGGGTCGATATCCGTGTTGCCAACCCCAGCACCGATAGCGGTAATCAGCGTTCCTAATTCGGCCGAGCCGAGCATTTTATCAATACGCGCTCTTTCCACATTCAGAATCTTCCCCCGAAGTGGCAGAATGGCCTGATTAGCACGGTCACGCCCCTGTTTGGCAGAACCACCCGCCGAATCGCCCTCAACCAGAAAGATTTCTGATTTTTCCGGGTCTTTTTCCTGACAATCGGCAAGCTTACCCGGCAGGCTGGTAATATCCAGAACACCTTTCCGGCGTGTTAATTCCCGCGCTCTGCGTGCCGCTTCACGGGCGGCGGCGGCTTCAAATGCCTTGGACACAATTTTTTTGGCTTCTGTGGGATGTTCTTCCAGCCATTGCGACAACGCTTCGGCAACAGCCTGTTCCACTAATGGCCGGACTTCTGATGATACCAGCTTGTCTTTTGTCTGTGACGAAAACTTCGGGTCTGGGACTTTTGTTGAAATAATCGCTGTTAATCCTTCGCGGGCATCATCGCCTGATAGCTGTGTTTTTTCTCTTTTTGCGATTCCGCTTGATTGGGCATAATTATTAATGACCCGCGTCATTGCTGCTCTGAAACCGGCCAGATGCGTGCCGCCATCACGTTGCGGAATATTATTGGTAAAGCACATGGTTGTTTCATGATAGGAATCTGTCCATTCCATCGCCAGCTCAACCCCGACATCTTCTTTTTCGGTATTGGCGACAATCGGCTCATGCAGAGATGACCGCGACCGGTCAATCCATGTCACATATTCCCGCAAGCCGCCTTCGAATTTAAACTCACGCTGTTTTTGTTCTACCTGCCGGTCATCTGTCAGAATAATGCTAATCCCGCTATTCAGAAAAGCCAGTTCACGCAACCGGTGTTCCAGCGTGCCAAAATCAAAATCGACATTGGTAAATGTCTCTTGTGATGGCGTAAAAGTAATGGATGTTCCGGTTTCCCCGCCAGCATCACCAACAACACTAAGCGGCGAGACAGCATCACCATGCTCAAAGCTCATCGCATGGCGTTTGCCATCGCGCTTGATTTCCATATCCAGCCTTGAGCTAAGCGCGTTAACAACAGAAACACCAACACCGTGCAATCCGCCAGATACCTTATAGGTATTGCTATCAAATTTACCGCCGGCATGAAGCTGGGTCATAATGACTTCGGCGGCTGACACGCCTTCTTCGGAGTGAATTTGAGTCGGTATGCCACGGCCATTATCCGTCACTGTCACAGACCCGTTACCATTCATGGTAATCGTGACCTTGTCACAATGTCCGGCCAGAGCCTCATCAATGGCATTATCCACGACTTCGTAAATCATGTGGTGCAGACCTGATCCATCATCGGTATCACCAATATACATACCGGGACGTTTGCGGACAGCATCAAGGCCACGCAGGACCTTAATCTGATCGGCGCCATATTCACCTTCGGTTTGGCTACCCTGATCTTGATCGCTCATATGCTTATCCTTCCCACTGTAATGATATCATCATTCCATGTTTGTTAACTGCCATTATATTATACTATCTGCCCTTTATCGAGATGAATGACATTGGCATCCCGACTAATTGGCGCAAAGCTGATGCTATCTGTCCCGCTAAACCAGACCTGCCCCGGCAATGCGGCGGTGAGCTCAAAAAGCGCAAGCCGTCTTTCTGCATCCAGATGCGAGACAATATCATCAAGCAAAAGCACTGGCGGCCGTGATAAGCGCTGATTTTGTAGGCGCGCATGTGCCAGAATAACCGATATGACTAGCGATTTCTGTTCACCTGTTGAGGATGTTTCGGCCATCTGGCCAGTTTGCGAATGTTGTACTTCTAACAGACTATTATGTGCGCCGGGCATATTCATCTCACCATTCTGGCGCTGGTGACGGGCGGCGGCAAGAATACGATCCTCAACATCGACCGCTGGCATATCTTTGAGCCATGATTCCGCTGTGCCGGTCATGGTTAATCGCGCCGCCGGAAAACCGGCAACAGGAATTGATGCTTCATGATCCAGCGCATCCACCATCGCCTGACGCGCCGCAATAATGGCTACCCCTGTTTCGGCAAGCTCTTGTTCAACCGCGCATAGCCAGCGATCTTCGGCGCGATCTTCGAGCAAACGGTTTCTTTGCCGCATTGCACGATCATAACGGCTTAACCGGCCAGCATGTGCCGGATCAAACGCAATCACCAACCGATCCAGAAATCGCCGTCTTTCACTGGGTGATCCCCCCAGAATACCGTCCATATCCGGGGTCAGCCATGATATCGCCAGCCGTTCGGCCAACGCGGTCTGTGATGCGGTTTCACCATCTATGCGGATCACCCGCCGGCTGTTTTCCTGTTGAATATCTTCACCGGTGCCAGCCCGGAACGCGCCCAGCTCTGTCACCGCTTCACAAGACACCGCCCAGCGCCAGCTCTGTGCTGTATCAGAAACAGACGGCTGTGCGGCTTTAGCATTTTGCATAAACTGATCACGTTTTGCCCGGCGCAATCCTCTGCCCGGTGCCATCAACGATACCGCTTCCATAATGTTTGTTTTGCCAGCACCATTTGGCCCCACAAGAATCACCATGCGGTCATCCAGTGTCAGATCAAGCTGATGGTAATTGCGAAACCGGCTAAGGCCAAGGCGACGTATCCATGCCTGACAAGTGGCATTGGCCGGATGAGGAATGGGTTGACTGGCGATCACACAAACATCCTGAACTGGCTCAGACGCGCATCGGCATCACCACAAACAGACTGGCATCATCCTTGGGTGAACGGATCAGTGTTGGGTTTGATGGTTCGGCAAATGCAAATTCCATATCATCGCCCTCAATCAAATTGGTAATGTCCAGCAAATAACGGGCATTGAATCCGATTTTGAGATCATCATCAGCCCAGCTAGCCTCAATCACTTCTGTGGCGCTGGCTTGATCTGTGCTACTTGCTGATATTGTCAGACTACCGCTGCTGAAAGTCAGCTGAACCGTGCGTGTTTTTTCAGCCGAGATTGTTGATACCCGATCAACCGCCGCGCTGAAATCAGACACCTTAACAATGGATTTGCGTTGATTATCCTTGGGGACAACCCGATCATAATCGGGGAATGTGCCATCAATCAGCTTAGTTGTCATCACAACCTGACCAAGTGCAAACCGGGCGCGTGTATCAGAAAGACCAACCTCAACATCGCCATCGAAGTCTTCCATCAGACGGAATAATTCGGTATAGGCTTTGCGCGGGATAATAACAGACGGCATCGTTTCCGCCCCTTGCGGCAAATCCATCTGGGTCAAGGCAAGCCTATGGCCATCTGTTGCCACGGCACGCAATTGCCGTTCCGGAGTTTGATGAAAATAAATGCCATTCAGATAATAGCGGGATTCTTCGGTTGAAGTCGCCATACGGGTTAATTCAATCATGGATTTAAAATCCGCGGCTGGCAGATGGAAAGCGACTGGCATTTCAGCGCTACTGATTGCCGGAAAATCATCAACCGAAAGCGTTGGCAGACGGAAAGTAGAACGTCCGGCGCTGATCTGTGCCTGACCGGTGGTATCTGCAGAAATCGTAATCTCAGAGCCTTCGGGGAGCTTGCGAACAATATCATAAAACATATGCGCCGGCGTTGTAATCACGCCTTCTTCGGCAACCGCGGCATGGGTGGTTTCCACCATATCCATTTCCATGTCTGTTGCCGTGAGCTTGAGCTGGCCGGATTCTGCCTTGATAACCATGTTGGATAAAATGGGGATTGTATTCCGCCGTTCCACCACACTCTGGATATGACCAAGCGGCTTAATCAATGCGGCGCGATCAATACTTAATTTCATGGCTAGGCCTTTCTCTTGTCTTTATTTTATGTTCTTACCAGTTTAAGCCCACCGCCATCGCCATCATGATCAGACAGCATAAATGGAACGAATGAGCCTCCCGAATAGCAAAAGATAATCATGATAATCATGAATAAATATGCATCATGATCATGCTATCATGACTTTTGCCAATAACACAATTTATAGCATGTTTTTATGCGTTAATACCACAATATAATGTGGTTTTGCCAAATTTGGGCAGACGCGTTTATGTGCTGAGCAGAGAACGGATCATAACAACATCATCAGCCATTTGCCGGTCTTCTGTCATCATATCCTCAATTTTGCGTACCGCATGCATGACCGTCGTGTGATCTCTATCACCAAAGCGGCTACCAATTTGCGGATAGGAGCAATTGGTCAGATTTTTTGCCAGATACATGGCAATCTGTCTTGGCCGGACGATATTGCGTGACCGGCGATTGGAATGCATTTCCGTTTGACGAATATTAAAATATCGCGCGACTTCGCGCTGAATAGCGTCAATTGATATCTGCGCCGAGCTTGACCGCAATAAATCGCTAAGCACTTCATGCACGGTATCAATGGTAATCGGCACATCAAATAAAGAAGCGTAAGCAGAAAGCCGGTTAAGCGCGCCTTCGAGTTCGCGAACATTCGATGTGATTTTATGCGCCAGATATTCCATCACTTTATGCGGAAGATCAATTTTTTCCAGCTCTGCTCTGGCCTGAAGGATGCCGAGCCGCAATTCAAAGGTTGTTGGATGAATATCAGCAACCATGCCCCAGTTCAGGCGCGATTTCAGCCGTTCTTCCATTCCGTTCAGATTTGTCGGGGATTTATCCGCCGATAGAATGATTTGCCGGTTCTGATCAATCAACGCATTGAATGTATGGAAAAATTCTTCCTGTGTGCTGTCTTTGCCGCTAATAAACTGAACATCATCAACCATCAGCACATCAACAGAACGGAATTGTTCCTTGAATTGCATCGTATCCCGATAACGAAGCGCCCGGATAAACCGGTACATGAATTTTTCTGCCGATAGATACACCACTTTACGTGACGGATCACGGCGCCGAATATGCCATGCAATAGCGTGCATCAGGTGCGTTTTACCAAGCCCGACACCGCCATGCAGGAAAAGCGGATTGAAAGATGGCACATCTGATTCCGCCGCCCGCATCGCCGCCGCATAAGCCAGTTCATTCGGTTTGCCAACGATAAAATTATCAAACGTCATACGCTGATCAAGAATGCCGCCAAGCTCATCACCGCTATCGCTTTTGACCAGTGGTGCTGATGGAATGCCGGGTTCTGTTTCCAGTGACGGTTTTTCCGGCATGACAGGAATATGCTGTTTATGGTTTACTTTGACATCACGAACAGATGCGTCTTCGGCTTGCCAGTACATGCGCAACCGGTCAGCATATTGGCTGTTTACCCGCGCCGTTACAAAACTTGACCCCGACCCCAGCATAACCGTGCCCTGCTCAAGGCCATAAATATCAAGCCCTTTAATCCAGCTCCGCCAGATGTTATCGCCAAGATCAGCACGGAGCCGGTCTTGAACGCGTGTCCATTTTGTCAAAACATGCGCATCAGCTTGCATTGAGCTGGGCGTTTGGCTGGTTTGATTTTGCTTATTGTCTACCCAGCTCATTTATAGCGCCCTTTAAATCATTTTTTCAAATCATCCCTGAATAGCAAATACAATCACAAGCTTCGGCAATGAAGCAAAAGCGGATTTCAAAAGCTAGGTTCAAGAACAGGTAACAGGATATTCAGAAACAGGTGTTAAGACCGTTATCTAATCGTCACCATGAAGTAGCATATTTCCAGAACTGGGGATGGGCTTCAAGTCAATTTATCGCTATCTAGCGGTCAAGCCCTAAAATAAAAAAAATAAAAAAAAATGCGTCCATAAAATCAATACTTTGCAACCATAAGCCCGATAAAAAACATTGTTTATAAAAAGCTAATTCTGATCTGCTGACCGCGCTGTTGGGACAGATTCAAAGCGATCATATTTCAGAAAAGCTAACAGAATCAGTATCCGAATCAATCAAACCTAGAAAAGAGATCAATTCAGCTATCTGAAGCATTTTATCGAATCGCAACAAAGCCTGATACCGGAGGGGTTAACGGTACGAAGCACAATAAAAAAGCCTGTCAAAAGACAGGCTTTCCTGAACGGGTAATATGTAACGGTCAATTAAGCCGCTAAACCCTTAATGGCTGCAGATAGCCGTGATAGCTTTCTGGAAATGGTGTTCTTGTGAAAGATGCCTCTGGTGACACCGCGATGCATTTCAGGCTGTGCCACTTTGAGTGCTTCGCGGGCAACTGTCTGATCACCGGTTGCAATAGCTGCTTCTACCTTTTTGATAAAGGTACGGATACGGCTACGGCGATCCCGATTGATTTCTTCAAAAGCTGCATTACGTCTGATGCGTTTTTTCGCTGATTTATGGTTGGCCATGAACCAATCCTCTTACAAATATGTCTCAAGTTCGGCGTTAATGCCTTAAACTACTGGCATTGTCAAGGGTTTCTGCAAATTTGGCTAGTATTGATACTAATGCCCATCCTTATTCTGGCATAATCGCAATTTTCCATAGATTTGCATCACCAACCCGTGCCGCCGTAATCGTCAGCCGTTCGCTTTCGCGATTCCACATCAGATCAGCGGCCACAGACCACCCAAGCGGGATCAGTGCCATATCATAATACTCATGCAGAGCCGTTTTATCCGCCTTGCCAGATACATAAATAACGACAATTCGACCATCAGGGCTATCAAAAGCGAACCCCAAATCGCTTTCTATGGTCATGGTTTCCATAATTGGAACGTCACCAATCCAGCGTTGTTGCGGGGTTTCTGCCAAAACAGGGGTGGCAAGCATCACGGCCAGCCATATCATTACTATGCGTATCATCATTCATTATTACCTTATCGTTGGCATTGAGAGCAATAAAAACTCGCACGGCCAGACTGTCTAATCATTTTTATCGGCTGGGCGCAATGGTGGCAAGGCTTACCTTCGCGGCCATATACATGCAATTGTTGCGCAAAATATCCTATTTCACCACCGGGTTGCACATGATCACGCAAGCTTGTTCCGCCGGCGGCAATGGCCTGTTCCAGCACCTGCCGGACAGATCGGGTCAGATCATTTGCCTTGGCCTTGCTAATCCGGCTTGATTTCCGGCGCGGCGTTATTCCCGCCAGATATAAAGCTTCCGAGGCATAGATATTTCCAATGCCAGCCACAACATGCTGATCCAGAAGCACGGATTTAATCGGAGCTTGCCGCGTGGTTATGGCCGCATGCAAGGCATCACCATTCCATTGATTCCCCAACGGCTCCGGCCCCAGATTTTTGATCAGCGGATGCGCATCAACCGCATCTGCCGGTATTAATGCTACCCCGCCAAACCGTCTGGGGTCATTTAATACGGCGGTGATATGGCCATTCTTTTCACCGGACTGTTGACTATCACGGCAACCGATAATCAGATGATCATGTTTTTTTGGTATGATATCCGTGATGGGTTCAGGATAAATCCGGACAGACCCCGACATGCCAAGATGCAATATCAGGCATAAATCCTGTTGCCGCGTCTTCATTTCCATTACAATATATTTAGCACGCCGCCGCACATGTGTGATCATTGCCCCGTTTATCCGTTCTTCCAGATCAGACGGAATAGGCCAGCGCATGTTTTTGCCAGATGTAATGATATGATGGATCATTTTGCCTTTGACCGCTTCATCCAGTGCCGCTTTCACGGTTTCTACTTCTGGTAATTCTGGCATTATGCCCTTCCTTTATTTATGGCACATGATATATGGTGAGGTATGACCAAAACCAGCACCACAAACCCGTCTTCGGGTACTGATGACATGCTTGTTGATTTCGGTGATCAGCTTATTCCAGCGTCAACGAAACAGCAACGTGTTAATGATGTTTTCCGTTCAGTAGCGTCATCATATGATGTGATGAACGATGTGATGAGCCTTGGTATCCATCGCCTGTGGAAAGACCAGTTAATGAACATGATCACGCCTGAACCGCATCACCAGCTGATTGATCTGGCTGGCGGAACAGGTGATATATCTGCCCGGTTTTTAAAACGCGGCGGCAAGGCGGCGGTGATTTGTGACATTAATACCAGCATGATGATGGCTGGCCGTGACCGGTCTGATCTGCAACATTTTGGTAAATCCGTGCAATGGCTGGCCGGCGATGCAAGCGCCCTGCCGCTGGTGGATTGCTCTGCTGATATCGTGACCATATCCTTCGGGCTTCGCAATGTAACCGATAGAGACGCGGCACTCAGAGAAGCTTTACGCATTCTTAAACCCGGCGGACGGTTTTACTGTCTGGAATTCAGCCATATCCGCAACCGGCCATTATCCGCCATGTATTCCATGTGGTCGGAAATCCTGCCCGGTATGGGGGCATTGATTGCTAATGATGCCGAATCCTATCGCTATCTGGTTGAATCCATTAAACGGTTTCCTGATCAGGAAACGCTGGCCACCATGATGGGCATGGCCGGTTTCGCCCGTGTCCGGCATCGCGACTTAAGTGGCGGAATCGCCGCCATTCATTGCGGATGGAAAGCAAGCTGATGGTCTGGCATATGCTAAAGCTGATGGTTTTAGCTTGTCGTTGCGGGATGGCAAAAACACTTTCCGGCCAGCTGCGCCAGCACCGGTTAATATTCGTTTTGTTACGCATCATTGATCTGGGTTTTTCCTATCAACGTGCGCGTTATTTGCATCAGCTACCTGACCGGCTTCACCGGCTTGGTGCCGGATATGTTAAACTTGGCCAGATGCTCGCCACCCGCGAAGATATCATCGGTACCGCCATGGCCGGACGGCTAGCCCGTTTGCATGATAATGTGATGCCGCCTTGCCCCGCCCGCATGAAACCATGGCTGAACCGGATTTCAGAACAAACCGGACTTATTTTTGCGCCAGACCCGATTGCCGCCGGTTCAGTCGCCGTTGTCTATAAGGCGCGTTTGCCAGACGGTACTTGTTTGGCGGTTAAGTTATTGCGGCCGGATATCAAAGCTGAGCTGATCCGTAACCTGCGGCTGATCAAACAGACATACCGGTTCGCGCAATGGCTTTTCCCCAAGCAACAGATCATCCAGCTTGATCAGGCGCTCGAACAATTTGGCCAGATCATTGATCAGGAATGCGATTTGCGCATCGAAGCGGATAATATGGCGCGATTTGCGCAGTCTATCAGAACACAGCCCGATATGATCAGCCCCGTGGTGCATTGGGAATATACCAACCGCGATATGCTGACCATGAGCTACCATGACGGATATCAAATCACGGATATCACCCGCCTAAAACAATCAGGGCATGATCCGGCATATCTGGTTCAAACATTAACACAGCTCTATTTTCAACATATTTTTATTGATGGCTGGTTTCACGGTGATCCGCATCCGGGCAATATTCTGATTGATCCGGAAGGCCGGATGGTTTTTCTGGATTTCGGGCTGACCGGACAGCTTGATCACACCGCCAGACGGTTTCTGTTATCGGTCATGATAGGCATAAAGCACCGGCAGACCGCGTTATTAATCCGCTTGCATAAGCGCGCCGGCATGATCCCCGATAGCACCAATATGACAGCATTAACCGCCGCTATTGATCAGGTATTCATGCATAGCGCATCTGATGATAAAAGCGATGATATCTTTAGCCAGATAAAAGCCGTGTTCCATATCGCTAACCGTTTTGGTATCCGCGTTGCTCCATCATGGCCTGTTCTACACAAAACGCTGATCATGCTGGACGGGCTGATTCATAAAATGGCACCAGATGGTTATTCTGAAAAAACAATCGCCGACTGGTTCACCGATTATCTGTTGCGGGACATGAATGCCGCTTTTGTTCCTCTATCTATGGTGCCTGTTTTCATTGAATGGGATCAGGCCACTGACCATGTTTTGTTGAATATGTGGAAAAATAGCAATTTTCAGCAAAATAAGGCCGCCTGACTTTACATTTTGTGAAATCATATTCATAATCTATTCACAAGATGTGAAATATAACGGATATACAGCATTATGGATATGGATGCGATTATTGATGCGCTTGGCGGCGCCACGCAAGTTCAAACCCTGTTAGGGGTTGGCCCCAGCGCGGTTAGCAATTACCGGGCGCGTGGCCAGTTTCCAGAATATGCAAGAGTGCGCATCTGGCAGGCATTAAAAGCACGCGGGGTTACGGTTGATCCGGAAACCCTTGCCTTTGCCGATAAAATCAGCACTGGTGATGCCAAAACCGGACAGCATAGCCCCCATCCGAAAATAATTCCGAAATCACCACAAATCCTGCTGATCATCAGCGGCGGTATTGCGGCCTATAAATCGCTTGAGCTGATCCGCCGGATTAAGGATAAAGGCTGGCAGGTGCGATGTATCATGACCGCATCTGCCGAACAATTCATCACTCCGTTATCGGTATCGGCGTTGAGCGGCCAGACAACCTATACCCAGCTCTTTTCGCTGACAGACGAAGCAGAAATGGGGCATATCCGGCTAGCCAGAGAAGCCGATGCCATTGTTGTTGCACCGGCCACCGCGAATATCATGGCAAAAGCCGCTTATGGGCTGGCTGATGATCTGGCTAGCACGGTGTTGCTTGCCAGTGATGCCCCGTTATTGATGGCACCGGCCATGAATCCCTTTATGTGGGCGCATCCCGCCACTCAAGCCAATCAGCGGCAATTGCATATGCGTGGGGTGCGTTTTATCGGGCCTGATAGTGGTGATATGGCATGTGGCGAAGACGGTGCCGGACGGCTGGCTGACATTCCCATGATCATTGATGCTATTGACCGGATTCTGCCGGGGCAAGGCGCGCTTAATGGCATGACAGCATTAGTCACATCGGGCCCCACGCATGAGCCAATTGACCGTGTTCGCTATATTGCCAACCGGTCATCCGGCAAGCAAGGCCATGCCATCGCCACGGCACTTGCGCGTCAGGGGGCAAAAGTAACGCTAATATCCGGCCCGGTTGATATACCGCCACCAGCAGGGGTGCATCTGGTTGCCGTTGAAACCGCCCAGCAAATGCATACCGCCGCGCTTGCCGCTATGCCGGCAGATATTGCTATTTGTGCGGCGGCGGTTGGTGATTTTTCGGTGGCTGACGCGGCTAGCCATAAAATCAAGAAAACCGGTGATAATGATGCACCAAGCCTGACGTTGCGGCAAAACCCTGATATTCTGGCAACCATAGCGGCGCATCAGATGCGGCCACGGCTAGTCATTGGCTTTGCCGCAGAAACCGATGATGTGGTAAATTATGCCACGGCCAAACGGCTTCGCAAAAAAGCGGACTGGATTCTGGCTAATGATGTCGGGCAGGATGATAAACCTGTTTTCGGAAGTGAGCATAATATGGTGCATCTGGTGACCGAATATGGGGTTGAACCATGGCCGGAAATGTCAAAAACTGATTTAGCTGATCAGCTAGTCAAACGCATTGCCAAAGACCTCACGGCGAAGGAGATATCTGTATGAACCCGCATCATTCCGCACATATGCCAGAATTAAACATCATGCCGTTGCCGCATCACGCTGGCCTGCCCATGCCGGCATATCAGACAGCATCAGCGGCAGGGATGGATTTAGCGGCGGCTATTGATGCCGATATCATGCTTGAACCAGCTCAGCGTCTGGCCATTGCAACCGGTCTGGCCATGGCTATTCCTGATGGATACGAAGGTCAGGTCAGACCACGATCCGGTCTTGCCGCCAAACATGGCGTTACCGTTGCCAATGCACCGGGCACAATTGATGCCGATTACAGAGGTGAGATTCTGGTCATTCTGATTAATCTGGGCGATGCCCCCCTCACTATCACTCGCGGGATGCGCATAGCACAGCTGATTATTGCCCCTGTATCACAAGCCAGAATTAACATAGTCGAACAGCTGGATGATACCATACGCGGCGATGGCGGATTTGGTTCAACCGGCATAACCACATCAGAATAGGGATATGCCGCATGATGAGGAAAAACAATGACGTTAAGTGATGATGATCTTTATCGTTATGCGCGCCAGCTGATTTTAAACGGTATGACAGAAACCCATCAGCGGCGTTTGCTAGACGCGCATATTCTGCTGGTCGGGGCAGGTGGGCTGGGCGCGCCTGCGCTATTATATATGGCGGCGGCTGGCATTGGGCATATTACGGTGATGGATGGTGATGTCGTGGATGCCACAAATCTGAACCGCCAGATTTGCTTTACCGCCGATGATATCGGAAAACCGAAAGCTAGCACTGCGGCCGAAGCCGCGCGAAAATGTAACCCTGCACTTACAATCACCGCCATTGATGAATGGCTGGATCATGCCGCCGCGGATCAAATCATTACCAAAGACATGATTGTTGCCGATGCCACCGATCAGGCGGCTACACGGGTGCTGATCAATCAGGCCTGTCATGATCATGGCGCGGTCATGGTATTTGCCGGTGCTAGCCGGTTTGAAGGCCAGATAGCCAGCTTCCGGTCTGGGCTGAATGCTGATATGCCCTGTTTTTCATGTCTGTTTCCGGATATCAGCGGCACCAGCCAGATACCCCGTTGTTCCGAGGTCGGTATTCTGGGGCCAGTTACCGGCATGATAGGCAGCTTGATGGCGATGGAAGTCATGCGCCAGTGTTTATGGCCAGATCAAGTATTCGGCCGTAATTTATCTGGCCAGCTGATGCTGTATGACGGACTTGATCATCATATGCAGACGATAACCGTGAATAAACGTCCGGATTGTCCGGTTTGTTCATCCGGCACAACGCATTAGATCATGCCGTCAATGACGCGATCCGGCGGCGAATGGCCGTCAATATAGGTGCGGATATTGATAATCACCTTATCACCCATGCTCAGCCGGCCTTCTATGGTGGCAGAACCGATATGCGGCAATAGCACCACATTAGGCATGGCCATCAAAGCGTTGGTAATGTCTGGCTCATTTTCATAAACGTCTAGCCCGGCGCCTGCGATTTGACCCTGTGCCAGCAATTCGGTCAGCGCCGTTTCATCCACGACACCGCCACGCGCGGCATTCACCAGATAAGAATGATTAGGCATTTTGCTCAACCGGTCACGCGATAACAAATGATGGGTTTCCGGCGTATAAGGACAATTAATAGAAATAATATCCATCCGCGAGATCATCTGATCAATATCCTGCCAGTACGTTGCCTCAAGCTCTTGCTCAATTTCCGGATGAACAGGATGGCGATTGTGATAATGAATAGACATGCCAAAACCACGCGCGCGTCTGGCCACGGCCTGACCAATGCGGCCTAAACCGATAATACCAAGCCGTTTGCCATTAATGCGATGGCCAAGCATGCCGGTTGGCGCCCAGCCGTTCCATTTTCCACTTCGGACAAGTGCATCACCTTCGGCTAGTCGGCGCGGTACCGATAGAATAAGCGACATCACAACATCAGCGGTATCTTCGGTTAAAACACCAGGGGTGTTTGTGACAATAATACCGGCCTTGCGGGCAGCTTTCAGATCAATGTGATCAACACCAGTTCCAAAAGACGCAATCAGCTTGAGTTGCGATCCTGCGGCAGAAATAATTTCTTCA
>JABIWM010000081.1 GCA_018701255.1 Alphaproteobacteria bacterium
ACCTGTATCATGCGGTCGCCTTGATGAAAGCCCTTGGAAACAGAGTTAAGCATCAGAACTGTCTGATCATCACCAGTTTTGATATCGCTATTATTCATCACGCCCTCACCCATAAAGCCCTCACCCATAACGAAGCGCTTCTGCTGGTGCAATCCGTGAGGCGCGCCACGCCGGATAAATAGAAGATAAAAATGACAACATGATTGCCATCAGTATCACATTCAACACTTCATAGGGATCAACCTTGGCTGGCAAGGTTGATAGAAAATAAATCTCAGCGGCAAATAGCTCTGTTCCCGTTAAGCGTTCTACCACATTCTTGATGCTATCAATATTCCAGCAAAACCCAAGCCCTAGCAATGTTCCAATGACCGTCCCGACTAGCCCGATGCTTGATCCGGTCATCATGAAGACACGCATGATAGACCCTTTTGTTGCCCCCATCGCACGCAATACGGCGATATCGTTATTTTTTGATCGCACCAGCATAATCATGGACGAAATAATATTAAATGCCGCCACCAGTATAATCAGCGATAGGATAATAAACATCACATTACGCTCAACATTAAGCGCGGTCAGAAAGCTTTTATTTCTTTCACGCCAGTCATAAACCCGCATATCTGATCCGATAGTTTGCGCCAGATTAGTGTTGATCATTGTCGTCATTTCCGCATCACGGGCATATATCTCAAGCGCGGTAACGCTGTTATTCATGGCAAAGAATGATTGCGCATCTGCCAGCGGCATAAAAATAAACGCCTTATCATATTCATGCATGCCAACATCAAACACACCGGCAACCGCAAAACGGCGGCGTTCGGGAATGGTGCCAAACGCGGTTTTCTTACCATACGGTGATAACAGCGATAAGGTATCACCGGCCTTAACCCCCAGACTGCGAGCCAATTCATGCCCGATCAGAATAGATTCCTTTTTCTTGATGCCCTCAATGCTGGCCGCATCCAGCGCATCCCATAACGGCTTCCTTGCCGCTAAATCTTCCCATCTTACGCCACGAACCACCGCGCCTGCCGCATAGCCTTTATTGCTGGCCATGACCTGACCTTCGATTTGCGGGGTGACTGCCATGATCCCCGGAATACCGGCAATCCGGCCGGCAAGCGTATCAAATTGCTGTATCCCTTGTGGGCCGTTTGCATATACAACCAGATGCCCGTTCAAGCCCAGAATCCGGCCAACCAGTTCTGCCCGAAACCCGTTCATCACCGACATCACAATGATCAGCGTTGCAACCCCAAGGGTGATCCCCAGAAGCGAAAACCATGCAATGACAGAAATAAACCCTTCTGACCGCCTTGACCGGATATACCGCAAGGCCAGCATACGTTCCAGATGACCGAAAGCTCCGCTCATATCGTATCTTGTCCGGCCAGATGTTCTAGCACCGCTTGTCCTGCCGCATCAGGTGACATGTCTTGACTAGCGCCGGTTTTCCGGATTTTGAACTCAACAATGCCGTCTTTCATGCCGCGTGGCCCGATCACAATCTGATACGGAATACCGATTAAATCCATGGCATTAAGCTTAGCCCCCGGGCTATCCGTGCTATCATCCAGCAATACATCATGTCCGGCCGCCAGCAGCTGTTGATATAATTGTTCGGATACTTTATCGCAATCGGCATTGCCGGGTTTTAGATTAATAACTACCGCATCAAATGGGGCAACCGATTGCGGCCAGATAATGCCCTTATCATCGTGGCTAGCCTCAATAATGCCGCCCACCAGACGTGATACGCCAATGCCATATGATCCCATATGCACATCACATTGTTTGCCGGTTTCATCAGCAACGCTGGCACCTAGTGGCGTTGAATATTTTGATCCAAAATAAAAGATATGGCCGACCTCGATACCGCGTGTCGTCATTAGCTTTTCTGCTGGAACAGGGCAATCCGCCGCGTCATATTTTTCATCTGTCACCGCGTATAATTCCGTGAACCGGTCAACAATCGGCTGAAGATCAGCGTTATAATCCACCTCACCTGCATCAAGGCTGTAATTCATCCAGTCTTTATGACAATACACTTCGCTTTCGCCGGTATCGGCAAGGATAACGAACTCATGGCTCATATCACCGCCAATAGGGCCGGTATCTGCTTCCATCGGGATAGCGGTTAGCCCCAGCCGCTTGAAGGTCAGCAAATAGGATACAAACATTTTATTATATTCTATCCGTGCCGCTTCGGCATCAATGGCAAAAGAATAGGCATCTTTCATCAGAAACTCACGGCCACGCATAATGCCAAAACGTGGGCGCACCTCATCTCTGAACTTCCATTGAATATGATACAGATTTAATGGTAATGCCCGATAGCTTTTGACATGCGACCGGAAAATATCGGTGATCTGTTCTTCGTTGGTGGGGCCGAACAGCATATCGCGGTCATGGCGATCCTTTATCCGCAACATTTCCAGCCCGTAATCATCATATCGACCGGATTCCTGCCATAATTCGGCTGGCTGGATGGTTGGCATCAGGACTTCTATGGCGCCTGCCCGATTTTGTTCTTCTCTGACGATTTGTTCGATTTTCCGCATGACTTTCAGCCCTAGCGGTAGCCAGCTATATATTCCGGCACTGGATTGCTGGATCATACCTGCCCGAAGCATCAACCGGTGTGATACGATCTGGGCTTCCTTTGGCGTCTCACGGAGAGTCGGAATAAAATATTGGCTTAAACGCATGATGCTTTCCTTATCATCTGAATTCTTATTGATCGGTTATCTTTATCGGTATTTCCTGATTGTTACAACAAAACAGACGGAACGGCAAAACTTGCTCTATCCTTAGCATCAAACAGATCATCAATCATGGTATCACTTACGTCTTCTAGGCATTGATGCGACCATACTGGCCGCTGATCCTTATCTATGACGGCCGCCCTTACGCCTTCGGCAAAATCCGGATATGCTGATATCCGCATGGCCAAGCAATAGTCCAGTAATAAGGCAGAAATGTAACCATCAGGTGGATTTTTTCCGGCTAACAGACGATGGGTCGCTTTCAGCGATAGCGGACAACGGCGGGTTAAGGCCTGATGCAGGGGCGCGGCCAGCACATGATCAGACATAGCGGCCTGATCACGGATATCTTCCAGCCGGTTATGCGATAGCATATCGTTAATCCATTCCAGATGCGGCATCAACAATGCCGGTTCAGCATCATATCGGGCAAATGAAGCCAGAATATCATCCAGATTATCCGCATCTGTCATGGCACAGATAGCCGCCATAACATCAGCCAGATCATCATGATGAATATAGGAATCCATTAATCCGGCACCAATCATGTCGCCATAACCGATGCGCGTTCCGGTAAGCCCGATATAAAGCCCGATGGAGCCGGTGGCGCGGCGCAGAAATAATGATGCCGCCACATCAGGGAACAGCCCAATGCCGGTTTCCGGCATGGTAAAATCAATCTGGTCGGTAATCACCGGATGCGAGGCGTTGAAAAGCAATCCGGCACCACCCCCCATAGTCAACCCATTGGCCAGACTGATCACCGGTTTGGGGTATCCGGCGATAACCATATCCATGCTATATTCGGCTTCGAAATAGTCTGGCATTTCCGGTTCCGGATGGGTGATCATATGCAATGCTTCGCGAATATCACCGCCAGCACAGAATGCCCGTCCTTCGGCCGCGCATATGATGACCTGTTTTATGGCACCATCATGCCACCATGTTTCCAGTGTCTGTCTGATCTGATGGCACATAGCCGTGGTCAGGGCGTGCAATGCCTTTGGCCGGTTTAGAGTGATCCGCCCTGTCAGGCCTATGATATCAATATTGAGATATTCTGTTTCACCGATCATACTTGATCTATACGCCAAATCCATGCCGTTGAGAAGATGCCAACCAAAAAGAAACCCATAAATCAGAACAAAATAAATGGCTAAACCATTATGTTCATGCGTCAATCTGGATCAACGCGATAAAGAATACAATTTGCACCTATCCGAAGCTATGTTTATATAGCGTTATGACTAGACAGAATGATCTTATGCCCGGCTTTCCGGTTTCGCGATTGCGGCGGGGCAGAATGCACATGTTCAGCCGGTCGATTCTGACCGAGAACAGCATCCGGTGTCATGACCTGATCTGGCCTGTTTTCGTAACAGAAGGCCAGAACATCATTGAACCTATTGACGGATTATCCGGCGTTGACCGGATCAGTCTGGATATCCTTGGCCAGCGTGCGAAAGCCGCGCATCGTCTGGGCATTCCGGCTATTGCGATTTTTCCGCGCATTGATCCGGCACTTAAAGACGCGGACGGAACAAATGCGTTAGCCGATGACAATCTGGTCTGTCGGGCGATTGCCGCCATTAAATCCGCAGAACCTGACATGGGCGTTATTGTTGATATTGCGCTTGATCCATTTACCACACATGGTCATGACGGTTTAATCCGCGATGGTGTTGTTGATAATGATGCCAGTCTGGATATCCTGATCAAACAGGCCATCAATTATGCCCAAAGCGGGGCGGATATTGTCGCGCCATCCGATATGATGGATGGCCGTGTTGGTGCTATTCGGGCGGGGCTGGATAAAGCGTCCTTTTCTCATGTGATGATCATGTCCTATGCGGCAAAATATGCATCAGCGTTATATGCGCCTTTCCGGACGGCGGTAAGCGCAAATGCATTGACCGGTATCGCGGATAAAACCAGCTATCAGATGAATCCCGCCAATAGTGACGAAGCCATGCGTGAAATTGCCCTTGATATCAAAGAAGGCGCCGATTTTATCATGATAAAGCCGGGGATGCCGTATCTGGATATTATCCGCCAAGCACATGATCAGTTTAACATCCCCATCTTTGCCTATCAGGTTAGCGGCGAATATCAGATGATACAAAGCCTTGCCAGCACCTTACCCCAAGACAAACAACAAGCGCTGATTATGGAAATGCTGATCAGTTTCAAACGCGCTGGTTGTACCGGAATTTTAAGTTATTATGCTTATCAGGTTGCCGAATGGCTGAATGAAATCTAGTCTAATTGAATATTAACATGAAAAAGACATATCCATGACCGTCACACCAGAATCAATCCGCCAAGCACATAAAGCCATGGAAGGCGCGGTTATCCGCACCCCTAGCGTGTTTTCGCCTGCCTTATCAAGCATGACCAATGCCGATATCTGGCTCAAGCTTGAAAATCAGCAAATCACCTCATCCTTTAAAGCCAGAGGCGCATTCACACGGATGTGCGCGATGACCCCCGAAGAAGCAAAGCGCGGGGTGATTACCATGTCAGCTGGCAATCATGCGCAAGCCGTGGCTTATCACGCTAAACAGATGGGCATGCCAGCGGTTATTGTCATGCCATCACAAACGCCATTTGCCAAAATCAACCGCACCCGCGCCTGGGGGGCTGAGGTAATTCTGGAAGGCCGGAATCTGAACGAATGCGAAGGCGTGGTCGCTCAGGTTATTGCCGAACGCGGCATGACATTAATTCATCCCTATAATGATGAACTGGTCATGACTGGTCAGGGGTCTGTCGGGCTGGAAATGCTGGCTGATAATCCTGATCTGGATACGCTGGTTGTTCCTATTGGTGGTGGTGGGCTGGTTTCCGGCATTGCCATTGCCGCCCGCGATATTAACCCTGATATCCGGATTATCGGGGTAGAAGCCGAATTATGGCCAACCATGACAGACATGGTTGCCGGTGCAGATATTCGCGGTGGCGGCGAAACACTGGCGGAGGGCATTGCCGTCAAAAAACCCGGTGCGCTGACCATGCCGGTTGTTCGTGATCTGGTGGATGAAATCCTGCTGGTAAGCGAAGTCATGATTGAACAGGCCGTAGGCGTATTGGTTGAACAACAACGTCTAGTATCCGAAGGTGCCGGTGCCGCCGGTGTCGCGGCCATGTTGCAATATCCTGATCACTTTAAAAACCGCAAATGCGGCGTTGTGATTTGTGGCGGAAATATTGATCCGCGCCTGCTTTCTGCGGTTCTAACGCGAAATATGGCTCGCGATGGCCGCATTGCCCGCCTGCGGATTGATATCACGGACGAACCGGGGATGCTGGCCGATATATCCACCGCTATCAGCAGCTGTAAGGCGAATATTATTGAAATTTTCCATCAACGGATGTTTCAGGATGTTCCCCCGAAACTGGCAAAAATTGATGCCGTGATTGAAACCCGTGGTGGCGACCATCTGCATGAAATCGTTCAGGCGATCAGGGATAAAGGGTTTTCCGTTACCATTCTATCCGATATGTCTTCATGATCAGGGGTGGGGATGAATAACAGAAACGACATCTCCTTTACCGATCCGCTGGTCATGCGTGTGACCCGCCCCTCGCCATGTTCGTATTTGCATGGTCGGGTGGAACAACGGCTTGCCGCCGATATAGCCTTACAACCTGATAGCCATGATGATCTGGCCAAGGCCGGTTTCCGGCGTGTTGAAAACTGGGTATACCGGCCAATATGCGCGCATTGTCAGGCTTGTAAGCCGTTGCGTATTCCATCAGGCAATCCGGCCGCAGGCAAGCTGGAGCTAACCAAAAGCCAGCGGCGCGTTATCCGCAAAAATGCCCATATCACCCGTGACTTGCTGCATAATCGCTGTCTTGATGATCATTATGCGCTATTCCAGCGCTATCTGAACAGCCGTCATGGTGATGGCCAGATGGCCGATATGGATAAAAACAGCTACGCCGCCATGATCACATCCAGCCCGATTGATACGGTGCTGGTTGAATACAGGGATAATGGGGAATTATACGGCGTGATACTTGTTGATATTCAAAATGACGGACTTTCATTGGTTTATAGCTTCTTTGATCCGGCAAAACAGCATCTATCACCGGGAAGTTTCATGATCATGGATTGCGCGGCCGTTGCTCATCATATGGGCTTGCCATATGTCTATCTGGGCTATTATATCGCCGCCTCACCCAAGATGAATTATAAAGCCAAGTTTAAATCAGCTGAGATTTTATCAAACGGCTCATGGATACCATTAGCGGATATCGCATCCCCCTAATATGGCAATCATGATCAGGTAAAACGGGATCAGGCAAGACGGGATCAGGTAAAACGTGGCGGTTTCGGGAATCCGACCGGCACCATACGGCCAGCCCCGCCACGTTTGCCCACCCAGAGGGTGATATCTTTTTCCGTTCGCGTACGGCCACCGGTTTGCAACCAGCTTAATCCGTCTTCGGCGGCAAAGCTGGTAACATCCGCAAGCGAAGCATCTTTATAGCGCTGTAAAATAACGCCCCTGCCTTTTGACATGACCGGAATTTCATCCGCCTGAATGATTAATAATTTGCGATTACTACCAACCAGCCCCACGCACGCACCGGTTAATGGCCGCGCTGTTACCATCCGCGCCTTATCCATCACTGTCATTACCTGCCGGCCGGTTTTTGTCTGGGCAATCAGCTGATCCACCTCAGCGATAAATCCATGCCCTGACGACGATGCCAGCAATACCTTGCCGGATTTAGCTACCATGATGGAAACCAACGGCGTGTCCGCTGGTATATCAATCATTAGCGCCAGCGGTTCACCAAAGCCGCGCCCACCGGGTAACTTATCAATGGATAGCGTATAAAAACGGCCATTTTCCAGCCCGATAATCAACCGGTCGGTGCTATCTGCATGAACATGGAATTTCGGGGCATCCCCCTCACGGAACCGGATATC
>JABIWM010000082.1 GCA_018701255.1 Alphaproteobacteria bacterium
AGCGATTGATAGCTCTATCGTGGAAGCACTGGAATCCGGATTGTCTGTTTATCAGGGCAAGGCGCTGGTTAATTCTGTTACCGGTGAAGAAGAACGGCTTGAAGTCGTCTTGCCACTGGTGAAAAAATATGGCGCGGCTGTGGTTGCTATTTCCAATGACGAAACCGGCATTTCCGAAGACCCGAATGTCCGTTATGATGTTGCCAAGAAAATTGTTGAACGCGCCGCCGATTTCGGCATCCCAAGAGAAGACGTTGTTGTTGATCCGCTGATCATGCCGGTTGGTGCTATCAATCTGGCTGGACGGGCGGCGCTTGATCTGATCCGCCGGTTACGCGAAGAACTAAAGGTTAATACCACTTGCGGCGCGTCAAACATTTCTTTTGGTCTGCCTAATCGTCACGGCATGAATGCCGCGTTTCTGGCGATGGCTGTTGGTGCTGGTATGACTTCTGCTATTCTGAACCCTCTGCATGCCGAAGAAATGTCCGGCATTATGGGCGCTGATGTTATGATGGGCACAGACCCGGAATGCCGCCGCTGGATCAAAAAATATCGTGAGCCAGCACCGGAAGGCGAAAGTCGTGGTGCGCGTGGTGATCGTGAACGCCGCCGCCGCCGTGCCTAAGATAAGGGTATATTCCCACCTATCTAGTGAGTTATGATGAACCATGTCAGAGCAAGATGATAAACAAGTTAAAATTGTATTCACCCCGTCAGGTCGGCAAGGGCAGGTAGCCGCAGGAACAACCGTTCTGCAAGCCGCCAGAAGCCTTGGCGTTGATATTGATTCGGTTTGTGGTGGCCGTGCCATGTGCGGTCGTTGCCAGATCATTGTCGGCGAGGGCGATTTTGCCAAACATGGCATTCAATCATCATCTGCATCTGTATCCGAACGGTCAAAAGTCGAAGACAGATATGCCGAAAAACGCGGGCTTGCTGCTGGTCGGCGGTTATCATGTCAGTCGATTTTACTAGAAGACGCGGTGATTGATGTTCCGGCCAGCTCACAGGTTCATGCTCAGGTTGTCAGAAAAGAAGCAGACACCCGCATGATTGAGGTAGATGCCATTACCCGGCTTTGCTTTATCACGGTGCGTGAGCCGGATATGCATGAGCCATCAGGCGATTTGCGCCGTATAACAG
Organism: Alphaproteobacteria bacterium; assembly: GCA_018701255.1. GTDB lineage: Bacteria > Pseudomonadota > Alphaproteobacteria > Puniceispirillales > UBA1172 > UBA12202. The sequence goes on from JABIWM010000082.1 coordinate 1,147, forward strand.
AAGCTTTGCACGACCAGTGGCCAGATCGGGTGAGCGGCGACATATCAGCAGATTTGCATGTGCTTCAAACCTTGCAACCGGTATTACGCAAAGGCAAATGGGAAGTCACCGTGGCCTTGCGTGATGGCCACCGGATTATCGGCATATGGCCGGGGTTGAAAGACCGGATTGTCGGGGCGGCGATTGATATCGGTTCAACGACTATGTCCGCGCATCTATGTGATATGAATAGCGGCGAGGTTCTGGCTTCATCCGGTGCGATGAACCCGCAAATCCGTTTTGGCGAAGATTTAATGAGCCGTGTGTCCTATGGTTTTATGAACGAAGGCGGCGCGGCTGAAATGACAGCATCTGTTCGTGAAGGCTTGCAACAGCTATTATCTGGTGCGGCGGAACAGGCCGATATTACGGTTGAAGACATTATTGAAGTCGTGCTGGTTGGTAATCCGGTTATGCATCATCTGGTGCTTGGTATTGATCCGATTGAGCTAGGCGGCGCGCCGTTTGCGCTGTCTATGGATGAATCCTTTGATACACTGGCAAGTGACCTTGATCTGAAAATTCACCCCGGTGCCCGCGTTTATGTTTTGCCATGTATCGCGGGGCATGTGGGGGCTGATGCGGCGGCGGTTGCGCTGGCGGAACGGCCGGATCATGGTTCTGGCATGACGCTGGTGGTGGATGTTGGTACAAACGCAGAAATTATTTGTGGAAACAAAGATCGCCTGCTTGCCGCCTCATCACCGACAGGCCCAGCTTTCGAAGGCGCCCAGATCAGCAGTGGCCAGCGTGCCGCACCGGGAGCAATTGAACGGATACGGGTAAATCCTGAAACACTGGAGCCGCGTTTCCGCGTCATTGGTGTTGATTTATGGTCAGACGAAGACAGCTTTGAAGCCGCCATTGCGCAAACCGGCATCACAGGTATTTGCGGGTCTGGCATTATTGAGATTCTGTCGGAAATGTATCTGGCAGGTATCATTACAGAAGACGGCGTGATCGATGGCGCGAAAGCCGCTTTATCACCGCGCATTATCGAGGATGGCCGAACATTCAGCTATCGGGTATCAGACACGGTAGTGATTACCCAGAACGATATTCGCGCTATTCAACTAGCCAAAGCCGCGTTGTATGCCGGTTTCCGGTTGCTCATGGATAAGCTTGATATTGATCACGTTGATGACGTGGTACTAGCAGGCGCATTCGGCACACATATTGAGCCAAAATACGCCATGGTGCTAGGGATGATTCCGGATTGCGCGCTTGACCATGTCCGGTCAGCTGGCAACTCAGCCGGAACAGGTGCGCGGATATGTCTGTTGAATAAAGGCCAACGCCGTCAAGTCGAACAGATTGTCCGTAATATCGAAAAAATTGAAACAGCGGTTGAGCCATCATTCCAAGAGCATTTTGTCAAAGCGATGGCAATTCCGCATAAAACCGACCCATATGCAAAACTATCAGCGGCAGTGACATTGCCTGAACGTAGTATGGGGGCAAATGACAACGCAACAAGTGGCCGAACTGGTCGCCGGCGCGGACGGCCACGGTAATAACGGCTATTGCTGATCAGCCATAGGCGGGATGATCAATGCGTCTTCGGGTTGGCCAGTTCTGGCCGCCATATCACGAAGCTGGTTATTGACCAATTCCAGCATGCTGGCACCGTTTTCTTCACGGCTGGCACGTCTGCCCAAATCTTGCCAGATCATAATGGCTTCGGCTTCTTTTCCATTCTGGCTAAGGTACAGGCCATACAGATATGCCGCCCGCCAGTCATCCAGATTATCTGCTAATGATTGAAGCAAAAGCTCTTTTGATTGCTCAGTCACAATGCCATCAGCTTGCCGCGTCAATGCCTCTGCCAGCATGGAACGGATGGTGGGATGACCGGTTTTATCAAATGCCTGTTTGAGCGCGGTTATCTCAACATCATATTGTCTGGCCACTGCCGCCGCTTCTGCCAGCATTAGCATGGCGACGATATCATCCGGATTGTCATTCAAATGTTGTCTGGCTTCTGCCAGATTGCTATTGGCCAGTTCCTGTTCCATGGCGGCTATGGCGGTTTTTTTCTGGATCGCATCTACCCGCAGATATAGCGGTGCATCGGCCATATCCGGTTTACCCAGTATACCGTAAGCGCCAGTACCAATAAGCAAGGCAATAAGGATAATCCATGTTTTGCCGCCAGATGGCTTACCGGATTGTTGATCAGACGTTTGTGCCGACCGCATCAGAAACCCCATAATGCCAATCATCATGGCCGCCATCAGAATAACCGTTATCCAGATACTCATGCCGCTATCTGTCATGGCCGCGTTCCTTCATTGATTGCGGGTTATTTTTCGGGCGGGTGATAATGATCAGCATAATGCCGCCAATCAGCAGAATAATAGGTGCTAGCCACAAAATAAATGTCATGCGGTTCAGCGGCGGATTAAACAGGATGTAATCACCATAACGCTGGCGCAAAAAATCCAGAATATCATCATCGCTTTTTCCGGTAGATATCTGATCACGAATGATGCTCCGGATAGTGATAGCAAAATCAGCGTCACTATCATCAACAGTTTGATTCTGGCAAACCAGACAACGCAGTTCAGCGGCCAGATCACGCGCGCGGGATTCGTCTAGTGGATCAGCCATCTGTTCTTCGGGTAATATCGCTTGCACAGAATATAGCGGATAGGATGCCAGCATCATCATGCCGGCAAAAATCATGATCATCATGATCCAGTTCCGGAATCCCGTGACGATAGCGGTCATTGATCTATTCCCAGCGAATTGAGTGCATCACGGATAGAGCCATGTAATTCATTGGCAAAAACAGGCCCGCGATGGTGCAGAATAACACGTCCATCCGGCGCAATGATCAGCGTTTCGGGTAAAGCCTGTACGCCTATGGCAATGCTGGCTTTACCATCGGGATCAACGCCAATCTGTTGATAGGGATTACCGAATTGATCAAGAAAAGCCATCGCGTCTTGCGGTTTATCACGCTGGTTTATGCCTAACACTGGCAGGGATTTGGATAATTGATGAATGGCCGGTGCTTCGGCACGGCATGGCGGGCACCATGATGCCCAGACATTAATGGCATAGGCCTTGCCCTGCCAATCGGCCAGATCAAGCGGCGCATTGGCGTTAATTTGTCCATGCTGATCTAAACTGGCCAGTGCGATATCAGGGATGGTTTGTCCCTGCATCGAAAAACCGATATCGCTAGTGCTACGCTGGCCAGTTGTGATGGCATATAGCCCCCAGAATGATACCACAACAAAGAGTAGAAAAATGATAACCGGAACAAAAAAGGCAAGTCTGATCTTCATGGAATATTATCCTTCCATTGGCCTGTTAGCAGGCTCATTATTGCGTTGCGGGTCAGAATGTTGTTTTGACCCCCGTGATACTCGTGATCCCCCTGACCCCATGGCAAGTAATCCGCCCAGCATCATTAATCCAGCACCGCCCCATATCCATGTGATCAATGGTTTCTGATAGATGCGAATAACAAAACCATCTGCCGCCGTGCCGCCGCCATAGACAACATACACATCACCAAGAAAGCCGGATTTGATAGCCGCTTCCGTGGTCTGGCTTCGGGCAACCGGAAACCGTCTGATCTCACTTGTCAGGATGGTTTGATTATCGCTTTCATCTGTCATAATGACGGTTGCCGCTGTCGCGGTATAATTCGGCCCTGCTATGGGTTCGACTTTGGCCAGCGTGAAGGTGTTATTGCCGCTGATCTGGCTGTCACCGATTTGCATGCGGGTGATTGTTTCGCTGTCAAAGAAACTGACTCCGGCAATACCAATAGTGAAAACGGCAACCCCCAGATGCGCGACATTCATGCCCAAACGCGGCAATGATGCGCCCATTAATCGTTTGAACCCGCTATGGAAAATCTTGTTGCGGCCACCCATGATTGCCACGATATCAGCCAGAACACCGGTCATAACCCAGATGCCAAGCCCTAAAGTTGCCATGGCATATATGCTAATATCATTTATTAGCATAAAGATAATCGCCCCTGCCACCACTGTTACGAATAACATCGGAATTACATATGGGGTAATCGTTTTGCCACGCGCTTGCCGCCATGCCAGCAAAGGCGCAACAGGCATAACAATCAGCATCAGGCCAAGTAAAGGCCCCACCGAGGCTTCAAAAAAAGGTGCGCCAACCGAAATACGCGCGCCATTTACAGCCTCAATAATCAACGGATATAAAGTCCCGACCAGCACCGTTGCTGATGTCACCACCAGAAGCAGATTATTTGCCTGAAGCGCAGTTTCGCGACTAAGCAGAGCAGGCGAAGATATATCCTGATCACGCGCCAGCGTTCCGGCACGCCAGCCAAATAGTAATAGCGGCACCCCGATAGCGATCAGAATAATGACCAGAATAACCAGCCCGCGTGCGGGATCATTAGTAAAAGCATGAACAGATGTCAGCAATCCGGAACGAACAATAAATGTCCCGATCAGGCTAAGCCCGAATGCCAGAATCGCCATAAGCACTGTCCAGCTATGGAACAGATTGCGTTTTTCAACCACATTCAGCGAATGGATCAGCGCGGTTGCAACTAGCCATGGCATCAATGACGCATTTTCAACAGGGTCCCAGAACCACCAGCCGCCCCAGCCAAGTTCATAATACGCCCACCAGCTGCCTAAAGCGATGCCAGCGGTTAACGCAGACCATGCAATCAACACCCAGCGGCGGGCAAGTTTTGCCCAGTTTGCATCGGCACGGCCTTCTATCAGTGCGGCGACAGCAAAGGCAAAGCCGACCGACAATCCCACATAACCCAGATAAAGCATGGGCGGATGAAAGGCGAGGCCGGGGTCTTGCAAAATGGGATTAAGCCCGTTGCCATCATCTGGCAGGCTAGTCAGCCGCTCAAACGGATTTGAGGTAAACAGAATAAGCCCGATAAACGCAATCACAATCATGCCCTGCACCGATAATGCATAGCTCATGGTGGATTGCCCATCTGTCAGCCGTTTTAATCGTGATGCCATCAGCGCCCCGAACAGGGTCAGGATTAACACCCATAACAGCAATGATCCCTCATGATTACCCCAAACGCCTGATATTTTATAGAGCAGGGGTTTTAGCGAATGCGAATGCGCGGCAACCAGCGCAACAGAAAAATCAGATTGGACAAAGGCAATCGTCAGAATAACAAAACTGGCCGCCACCAGAATAAATGTCAGATGCGCGGATAACCAGCCCAGTTTAATCGATGCCTGATCACCCGATCTGGCACCGCGAAACAGCATAATGCTCTGGATAATGGCCAATGCCAATGCCAGTGATAGTGCAAAATGGCCAATTTCGGTTAAGTGCAACACTATTCCTGCCCTTTCCAGACGCCCTGATCTTTGAGCATGTCGGCTACTTCGGCTGGCATATAGGTTTCATCATGCTTGGCTAATACGGTATTGGCACGGAATATATCCGCCTCTAGCACGCCTTCGGTGACAACGCCCTGACCTTCGCGGAACAGATCAGGCAGAACCCCGGCATAAACAACATCAATGGCATTATTGCCGTCAGTAATAGTGAACCCGACCCCATCAGATAAGCTGGTGATGCTGTTTTCGGCAACCAATCCGCCTAGCCGGACAATCTGGCCTTTGCCAGCTTTATCCAGAATATCAGAGGGGCCATAGAAAAACACAACATGGTCACGCAACGCATTCAGCACCAGCATGGCGGCAAGACCAAGGGCAGAAATAACCATCACAATAGCTATGCCGCGTTTTGCTTTAGGGCTTAAATCACGCATCTGAATCTCTTTGCTGTTTGGGATGTTCGAGCGCATCCAGTTCATTGCGGGTAATTCTGGCATGGCTAATGCTATGCCATGTGATAGCAATCAGAATTGCCATGCCAATTGCCCATGATGACCATACATAAAAGGCATATCCACCCATGGTGAAAAAATGGCTCATGACCATGACTTTCTTGATTCCAGATTGGTGATGCGGCGGCGCATGATCAGCGTATTCATGCGTAAAATCGTAATCGCGATAAACCAGCCTAGCATAGCAAGCGCCATGATCAGTAACGGTTTCAGCATGGCGGGATCAATGCTTGGGCCATCCAGTCTTAACACGCTACTGCCTTGATGCAGGGTATTCCACCAATCCACCGAAAACTTGATAATAGGCAGATTGATCACCCCGACCAGCAACAACAGACTAGCCGGTTTACTGCCGCGTTCGGCGCGTTCAAACCCATCTGCCAGCGCCATATAGCCCAGATAGAGAAAAAACAGGATCAGCATTGAGGTCAGCCGGGCATCCCATACCCACCATGTCCCCCACATTGGCCGTCCCCAGAATGAACCGGTCAGAAGCGTGATTAGCGCAAACCCAGCCCCCGGCAAAGCCATGGCACGGGCGCCAATATCAGCCAGCGGATGCCGCCATACCAGATAAAAAACCGCCGATAATGCCATCAACAGATAGCACATCATGGCCATCCATGCGGCCGGCACATGAATATACATAATGCGGACGGTTTCGCCCTGTTGATAATCAGCAGGGGATGCAAGAAAAGCCAGATATAATCCGAACGCCAATGCAATAGCCGATACCAGCACCGCCACAGGTAATATGGCCGTAGTGATTTTGCGGAACCGCGTTGGATTGGCAAGGTAATCAAACATCATCATATCTTAATGGATTACCCGTGCAGGGAAAAGCCAGATGCGATGTCATGCCACAAGTCTGGCCACAAGTTATGCCACAAGTCTGGCCACAAGTAATAAGAGCTGTTAAATTGATGTTGTGATCTGGAGTCATTTTCATTCTTCGGAAAACCGGATAGCCGCCGCCGTAACAGGTGGTGATAGCACCAGCAAAACCAGCGTTAACGCCCCCAGAAGCATCATATGGCCAGTTGAGGCACCTGTTGAAGCACCAGTTGAAGCACCAGCCATAGCATGATCTGTTTGTATGGCAGAAATGCCTGCTACGCCAAAAATCAGCACAGGCATGGAAAGCGGAAGAACAATGATAGCGGTAAAAATTCCGCTTTGCCGTGAGCCGAGCGATAACGCCGCCGCCATCGCGCCTATTAGCACCAGACATAATCCCCCCATAGCAAGAAAGCCAAGCACGCCAGCCAGCATATGAAACGGCAATCCAAACATAAGCCCCAATACAGGCGCGGCCAGTACTAATGGCAGAATAATGATCACCCATGCGGTAAGTATTTTGGCTAGCATCAGCATAGCCATTGGGGCAGGGCTGACCAGCATCTGTTCCAGCACGCCATTCTTGGCATGACGGGTAAATAACCGATCCATCTGTGGCAGACTAGCCAGCATGACAGCTATCCAGATGATAGCCGGAGCAATGCGCGCCAGCTCACCCTGATCAGAACCAAGCCCAAGCGGCACCAGCGTGGTGATCATAATAAAAAAACTAAGCCCGGACAGGATATCCCCCGGATAACGCAAAGCCGACCGGATATCCGCCAGCATGATAGCAAAACATGGCTGGAACATCCCCCTCATGTGACTACGCCTTGTGGTTTTGTGCCTAATGTCAGGGTAGCATCAGGGCGAAGCGGCATATGACCATGGCCGCTAATGATGGCCGTGCCGCCATGATGGCAATATGTCGTGATCAGATCACATAGCTGGCTTATTGCCGCGTCATCCAGTGCATTAAACGGCTCATCAATTAGCCATAAGCGGTGGGTTTGCGGTGCCGCCAATACCAGTCTGGACAAGGCAACACGGCGTTGCTGGCCAGCAGATAGCTGATTCATCTGGCGATGGGCTAACGCGGTGATGCCCATATGGTCAAGCGCGGCAATAATCTGTTGCTGGCTTATATCCATATCCATCAGACTAGCCATCAGCCGGAGCGAGTCCGTTACGTTAAGATGTTCTAATCCGGCGTTACGATGCCCGATCAGAATGATCTGCCGCATCAATGCCGACTGGTCAGCGGTATTGATAATGCCGTTAATGGCAAACTGCCCCTGTGTGATGGGAATCAGCCGCGCTAGACCGCGAAGAAATGTTGTTTTGCCGCTACCATTTGCCCCGCGCAAGAACATTAACTGGCCTGCATCAAGCCGCAAATGAAGCGCTTCGATCAGGCTCATCCCGCCACGCATCATCGCCAGATCATCAATCCTGAGCCGATTACCAGTATCAGATTGAACAGATGGGTGATGGATAGGCGAGGGTGTCATGTGTTAATGCGCAATCCGGAAATGAGATATAAAGCATGCAAAGCTGGTTTTATCATCACGATGCCCAGATAGCAATCATTCGGGGCAATCATGCGGCATGATGTGGCATGATGTTGAGGGGGGCTTCTCAATGGGGAATAGTTTGTTATAATCACATTTAGACTGGTTCTTGCTAATGACGTGAGTATCGGGGCGCTCCCCGGCTAGCCGATTTGATATGTTTATCTGCCCTTGCTTTGCCTTACATTGCTTTGCTCTTGACGAAGCACGTTTTGCTATGACGCGGATAAACATAAAAATGACAGCGTCAAGATTTAACTAACGGGGTTTATTCATGTCTAATAAAGGTTCTGATAATAAAACGGTCTATCGTGATCAATCACGGCGCCAGCTGAATGTTAATGGCAAAAGCTATGATTATTTTTCGCTAGCGGCACTGGAAGAACGCTTTCCGTCTATTGCCAGCATGCCGTTTTCGCGCAAAGTTCTGCTGGAAAACCTGCTTCGCCATGAGGACGGTGATACTGTTACCGCCGACGGCATTGAACAATTGGCATCCATGGTTGATGGCCAGCAAGCCGCGCAGGAAATTGCCTATCGCCCGACCCGTGTTTTGATGCAGGATTTTACCGGCGTACCGGCGGTGGTTGATCTGGCGGCGATGCGGGATGCGATGGTTGCGCTTGGCGGTGATCCGGAACGGATTAATCCATTGTCGCCGGTTGATCTGGTGATTGATCATTCGGTGATGGTTGATCATTTTGGTGACGCGGATTCGTTTGCCCGTAATGTCAGCCTTGAAATGGAACGTAACAAAGAACGCTATACATTTTTGCGCTGGGGCAGTCAGGCGTTTGAAAATTTCCGCGTTGTGCCGCCGGGCACTGGCATTTGCCATCAGGTGAATGTGGAATATCTGGCGAAAGTCGTCTGGACAAATGAACAGGATGGGCAACTGACAGCTTATCCGGATACATGCGTTGGCACCGATAGCCATACCACTATGGTTGGCGGCATGGCCGTGCTGGGCTGGGGTGTTGGCGGTATTGAGGCAGAGGCGGCAATGCTTGGCCAGCCGATTTCCATGCTAGTCCCCGAAGTGATCGGCATGCGGTTAACCGGACAGCTGAAAGACGGCGTCACCGCGACTGATCTGGTTCTGCGCATAACGGAAATGTTGCGCCAGAAAGGCGTGGTCGGCAAGTTTGTTGAATTCTTTGGCAGTGGACTGGATCAGCTATCGCTGGCTGATCGGGCGACCATTGCCAATATGGCACCGGAATATGGCGCGACATGCGGATTTTTCCCGATTGATCAGGAAACCATCAATTATCTGACCCTAACCGCGCGTGAGCCGGAAAATATCGCACTGGTAGAAGCCTATGCCAAAGCGCAAGGCATGTGGCGGGAGCCGGGTATGGCTGATCCGCAATTCACCGATATGCTAGACCTTGATCTGGATAGCATTGTGCCATCACTGGCCGGGCCAAAACGCCCGCAGGATAGAGTCGCGCTTACCGATGCGGCCAGCTCAATTGCCAAAGCCATTGCCGATGCCGGACATGATACGCCGAAAACGGTCGCGGTTCCCAATCAGGATTTTGAACTGACCGAAGGCGATGTGGCGATTGCGGCGATTACGTCATGCACCAACACGTCAAATCCGTCGGTGCTGGTTGCCGCCGGATTGGTGGCGCGTGCCGCCCGTGCACGCGGATTGACGGTAAAGCCATGGGTCAAAACATCATTAGCACCGGGCAGTCAGGTGGTCACAGACTATCTTAACGCCGCCGGATTGCAGGATGATCTGGACGCCATGGGATTTAATCTGGTCGGGTATGGATGCACCACCTGTATTGGTAATTCAGGGCCCTTGCCGACAGATATCTCAACCGCGATTAATGAAAATAATATGGTCGTGGCATCGGTTCTATCCGGCAATCGTAATTTCGAAGGCCGGGTCAGCCCGGATGTGATTGCCAATTATCTGGCTAGCCCGCCGCTGGTTGTGGCTTACGCGCTGGCCGGACATATGCGGCTGGACATTACCACCGATGCGCTAGGCCATGATCAGGATGGTCATCCGGTTTATTTGCGGGATATCTGGCCGGATAACGCCACGGTCAAGGCATTGATGGAAAGCGTGGTAACGCCGGACATGTTTGCCAGCCGCTATGGTAATGTTTTTGCCGGCACAGAAGAATGGCGCGCCATAGAAGCCCCGACCAGTCAGACATTTGACTGGGATGATGGATCAACCTATGTTCGCAATCCGCCCTATTTTGCGGGAATGACCATGGCGGTTGATCCCGGCCGGGTGAAAAATATCACCGGCGCGCGATTGCTGGCCAAGCTGGGCGATTCCATTACCACAGATCATATCTCACCGGCTGGAAGCATCCGTCGGGACAGCCCGGCTGGTGATTACCTGAATGATTATCAGGTGCGGCCGGTGGATTTCAATTCCTACGGATCGCGGCGCGGTAATCATGAAGTGATGATGCGCGGGACATTTGCCAATATCCGTTTGCAGAATGAACTGGCCCCCGGCACAACTGGCGGCATGACACAAATGCCGGATGGTGCGGCGATGCCGATTTATGACGCGGCACAGCGCTATGCGGATGAAAACACGCCGCTGATTGTGATTGGCGGCAAAGAATATGGCACAGGGTCTAGTCGTGACTGGGCGGCCAAAGGCACCGCGTTATTGGGGATAGAAGCCGTCATAGTAGAAAGCTTTGAGCGAATTCACCGCTCAAACCTGATCGGGATGGGAGTTCTGCCATTACAATTTATGGATGGCACCACCAAAGAAACGCTGGGCATTACCGGTGATGAAGTGTTTGATCTGATCGGGCTGGATGATGGCGTTTCTGCCAAAATGACCGTGACGCTGATCATCCACCGCGCCGATGGCACAGACGAAACCGTCCCGCTATTATGCCGGATCGATACCGAAGGCGAGGCCGAATATTACCGCAATGGCGGCATCCTGCCCTATGTATTGCGAAGCCTCGCGGCATGATGATGCAGTAAACATCCATAAATAAAAATTTAATAAATATCCCTCACCTGAATTCCAACAGGTGGGGGATTTTTTTGCCTTAGGTTAACCATTTGTTAAGGGTTGCTGTGTAAGAGTGCCTTTAGTTAGAAAAATAATAAATGGAGGCATAAAAGAATTCGCAAATAATTGAGATAGATGTTGAGCGAATTTTTTTGGATGCGCTAAATCCGCGATTTCCAGAGGACAAAGTTGAAAGTGAAAAAGATGCTTTAGAATTACTTTGTAATGCCGAAAATGTGCTTAAAGTAGCGCAAGATATTGTGGAATATGGATTAAACCCTCTTGATCTGATTGGCGTCATAAGAGATGGTGAGCCCACAGAAGATTTGAATCATCAAAACTATATTGTTGTTGAGGGTAATCGCCGCATATGCGCATTGAAACTTTTAAATGATCCAGAAATAGCCCCAAGTGACCAAAGAAAAGCGTATAGGCAACTATCTGAGAAGTGGAAAGAAAATAAAATTAATAAAATATCATGTTGCATTCTTAATAATCGCGATGCTTCAAAAGTTTGGTTAGAACGATTGCATGGCGATTCAAATGGAGGAATTGGGCGAAAAAAGTGGGATGCAGAACAAAAGGAAAGGTTTACTGGAGGCTCTAGAAACGCAATTGCACTAGCTGTATTTGATTATGCCGAAAAAAAGATGAAGGTGCTCACCGAAGAACAAAGAAAAAAA
>JABIWM010000083.1 GCA_018701255.1 Alphaproteobacteria bacterium
AATACGGTAAACGCTTGCAACATTGGAAAAGCTGGCTAGATTAGCGCATATATATGATAATAACAGGCTTGCATGATGCTTGAAGCAACACAATTATTAGCAAATACATATAAATCAGCGATAGACCGGCTGGTCAATCATCTGGATCAGCAGTTTGATAGCGCGGTTGATATGATGCTCCGGTCAACGGGGCAGGTGATTGTGTGCGGCATGGGTAAATCCGGATTGTTTGGCCAGAAAATTTCATCAACGCTGGCCTCAACAGGAACTCCAAGCATATTTCTGCATCCAGCCGAAGCGCTTCATGGTGATCTGGGGCGGGTGCGGTCAAATGATGTGCTGGTGCTGATTTCCAATTCCGGTGAAACCGAAGAAATTATCAGACTTCTACCTGCGTTTGAGCGCATCGGGATTTCTAGCATTGCCTTTACTGGCAATATGAGCTCCAGTCTGGCTAGGCATTGCCATGTTGTGCTTGATATTTCGGTGGATAGAGAAGCATGCCCGCTTAATCTGGCGCCAACGACATCTGGCCTGACCACGCTGGTGATGGGGGATGCGCTGGCCATTGCGTTAATGGAAAAGCGCGGGTTCAAGGTTGAAGATTTTGCCGCTACACATCCGGGCGGCGCGTTGGGTAAGCGGTTATTAACACGGGTAACGGATCAGATGATCACGGAAAAACTGCCTTTTGTTGATGGTGATGAGCGGATGTCTTCGGCTATTGTCACCATGACTGAGGGCAGGCTGGGCATTGCTCTGGTCGGGACGGCAGATCGTCTGGAAGGTATCATTACCGATGGGGATTTACGGCGTGCGATAGGTGATCAGGTTGATTTCCAGCAAGTTAAAGCCAGAGATTTGATGTCACCAAGCCCGTTATCAATCATGCCAGAAGCTAAAATGGCTGAGGCGGAAGCAAAAATGCAGGAAGCCCGCGTTCAGTGTCTGATCGTTATGGATAATCAGCATCATGTGTGTGGTGTTGTTCAGATATTTCAGCCAGTCACATGAAGCTAGATGATTTTGATTATCATTTGCCAGCAACGGCAATTGCCCATAAACCGCATATGCCGCGCCATCAGGCTAAATTGCTAGATATGCGTCATGAGCAGATGCAGGATAAACACGTCATTGACTTACCATCATACATTAATAATAACGATTTAATTATTGTAAACAATACAAAAGTTATTCCTGCGCGCCTAAAAGGAAAGCGGGGAGAAGCCGGTATATCAGTTACTCTGCATCAGCAGATTGCCAGTAATGAATGGCGGGCATTTGCCAAGCCAGCAAAGAAATTACGGCTTGATGATGTAATTGTTTTTGCACCTGACTTTGAGGCAACTGTTTCAGCAATTGGCAATGATGGTGAACGTGTGCTTGCGTTTAACCGGTCAGGCGGTGATCTGGTCATGGCGTTACATGCGCATGGAACCATGCCATTACCGCCTTATATTTCCAGATCAGATCGCCCGAATGGGCAGGATGATGATGATAAACATGATTATCAGACAATGTTCGCCCGACACGAAGGCGCGGTGGCCGCGCCAACCGCTGGTCTGCATTTTAATGATGATCTGATGGCGGCATTATCAGCAAAAGATATTCCGGTTAAAGAAATCACGCTTCATGTCGGGGCGGGGACGTTTCTGCCTGTAAAATCAGATGATCCGCGCCAGCATGTGATGCATACTGAATGGGGCGAGATTTCGGCTGATACGGCAGATGCAATTAATGCCTGCCGGTCGAATGGCGGCCGGATTATTGCTATTGGAACAACTTCATTGCGTGTGCTGGAAAGCTGTTGGCGGGATCATGGTGATATCAGACCGTATCAGTCCGAAACCGATTTATTTATTCTACCGGGGTTTTCGTTTGGCGTGGTTGATATGCTGATGACAAACTTTCATTTGCCGCGCTCAACGCTGTTGATGCTTGTCTATGCCTTTGCTGGCGCGGATAAGGTGCGGCGCGGTTATGAACATGCGTTAAGCCATGATTACCGGTTTTTTTCCTATGGTGACGCCTGTTTGATGGAGCGAGCGCATGACAGATAATTCTTTTCAATTCTCTCTGCTTAAAACCGATGGCGGGGCGCGGCGTGGCCGCTTGAATACCGCGCATGGGGTTATTGAAACGCCGGTATTCATGCCTGTTGGAACGGCCGCCACGGTCAAGGCGATGACGGTTGATGATGTCTGGGCAACCGGTGCCATGATTATTCTGGCCAATACCTATCATTTGATGCTGCGTCCGGGGGCTGAACGGGTGGAACGCCTTGGTGGAGTGCGGCGAATGATGGGCTGGGATGGCCCATTGCTAACGGATTCTGGCGGTTTTCAGGTTATGTCACTTGGCAATTTACGAAAAATTGATGCCGATGGCGTGACCTTCAAATCGCATATCGATGGTTCAAGCCACCGGCTAACCCCCCAACGATCAACAGATATTCAGCACATGCTGGATGCCACTATCACCATGGCATTTGATGAATGCACGCCGTTTCCGGCTGAACATGATGTGGCGGCGGCATCCATGCGCTTATCTATGGACTGGGCAGAACGATGCCGGGACGCGTTTGTTAACAGAGATGGCTATGGCCAGTTTGGTATTGTTCAGGGCAGCGTTTATCCGGACTTAAGAGCAGAATCAATCAAACGGTTGGAACAGATTGATTTTGAGGGATATGCCGTTGGTGGTCTGGCGGTTGGTGAAGGCCAGGAAGCCATGTTTGCCACATTAGACACCACCACGCCATTAATGCGAGCCGATAAGCCGCGTTATTTGATGGGGGTAGGCAAGCCGGATGATATTGTAGGTGCGGTGGCACGGGGCATTGATATGTTTGATTGTGTGCTTCCGACACGGTCTGGCCGAACCGGTCAGGCATTTACCCCACGTGGAACGGTAAATATCAAAAATGCGCGACATGCAGATGATCCAAGGCCGCTTGATGAAAGCTGTGCTTGTCCGGCATGTACGCGGTATTCGCGCGCGTATCTGCATCATCTGTTCAAAGCCGAAGAAGTACTGGGGCTGATGTTGTTATCACGTCATAATATTACCTATTATCAGCATCTGACGCGCGGCATAAGGGATGCGATTGATAACGGTCAATTTGCTGATTTTGCTAATCAGTTTTATGAAACCCGCGCTCTGGGTGATATCCCGCCACTGTGAGCGGCCTGATATCATTGTCAAAATGCGCCCGATTCTGGCATCATGACTTATGAGCATTGATCTATCTTCATTTGATCTGGACGATTTAGCCACCAAGCATGGATTTGCCGTACTGGGTATTGCCAGTGCAGAAGCTGATCCTGATCCTGACCCTGACTTGGCAGTGCGGCTGGATGCTTTTCTTGCGGCTGGACGGCATGGTGATATGCAATGGATGAAAGACACGCGTGATCGCCGTGTTTCGCCTGTTGCCATGTGGCCTGATGCTAGATCAGCGCTTGTGCTGGGGATGAATTATGCTCCTGATCATGATCCGATGGAAAACCTGCACGCGCAATCCCACGGCAATATTTCGGTATACGCACGGGGCAGGGATTATCACGATGTGATCAAAGGTAAATTGAAACAAATGGCCAGCCAGCTAGCCAAAATAGCAGGGGTAGAGGTTAAGGTATTTGTGGATACCGCGCCTTTGATGGAAAAACCGCTAGCCGCGCAATCCGGTCTTGGCTGGCAAGGCAAGCATACCAATCTGGTCTCTCGTGATTATGGCTCATGGCTATTTTTAGGAGTCATTCTGACCAATGCGGTATTGCCGCCTAATCGTAAAAGCGAAGATTCCAGAGGTGAGGATCATTGCGGCAGCTGTACGCGGTGTCTTGATATTTGCCCGACTAATGCTTTCCCAGCCCCATATCAGCTGGATGCAAGGCGCTGTATTTCTTATCTGACAATTGAATATGATGGTATTATTCCGGTTGAATACCGCAAACCGATGGGGAACCGTATTTTTGGCTGTGACGATTGTCTGGCCGTGTGTCCGTGGAACAGATTTGCAAAAGAAGCCAGTGAACAGAAACTCATGGCCAGAGCAGAGCTAACCATGCCGTCACTGGCAGGCTTGCTCAATCTGGATGATACGGCTTTTCGCATACAGTTTTCGGCATCACCGGTAAAACGGACAGGATATAAGCGATTTATGCGTAACGTGTTGATTGCATCGGGAAATAGTGATGATGCTAACCTGATACCGGCTATACTGTCACATGTGATCAATCAAGAGCCAGTGATAAGAGCAAGCGCGATATGGGCATTATCACAATTAATGCCACATGCTGATTTTTTAGCATATGCAGAACTACAAATGAAAAGCGAAGATAATCAGGATGTTCTGGCGGAATGGGATACAGGTATAAGCATCTGCATGAAACCGGCTGTTAGCATATAGATGGATGTCAGCATAATGCCCCATTTGATATAATCAAATTGTCCCGGCATATCAAAAGGCTCAAGCGTAGCCATGACCGCAAACACAATCCATAATACTGTTACCGGAAAAGAAACCATCCGCCAGCGTTTGGTTCGTACAGGGTGAATAAACTTGATCGGCAAAAACATGGTGATGGCCAGCACCACACAAACAACGGTGATTGTCCAGAAATGCGGTTCTATGGCAAATAACACAAGCACCACCATATTCCAGCAGGATGGAAATCCGGAAAATGATTTATCGGCGGTTTTCATGCGGGTATCAGCAAAATAAAGCGAGCTGGCAAAGGTGATAATCAGCGTGGTAAACCAGCCTGTCCAACCAGTCAGCAAACCGCTCTGGAACAACGCGAATGCCGGAATAAAAACATAGGTCAGATAGTCGATAATCATATCAAGCAAGACGCCATCAATACGTTTGGCATTATCAACCACATCAAAACGCCGTGCCAGCGGCCCGTCAATGCCATCAACAATAAAAGCCATAAGAAGCCAGAAGAACATGGCATCCCAATCGGCCTTTGCCGCTTCGAGGATGGCAAGCATGGCTAGAACTGCGCCTGTTGCAGTGAATAGATGAACGCTATATGCGCGTAGGGTCGAGCTCAATGTTTACTCCAGTATTTATCGGAAAGAGCATAAATGTATTTGCGCATCAAAGCAAATGACGCGTAAATATTTATGATCTTGCTAGAGAATCTGGCTCAGAAACTCTTTCGTTCTTGGGTCTTTTGCTTTGTTAAAGAATGTTTTGGGCGAGCCATGTTCAACAATAACGCCATTATCTGTGAAATAGATATGATCTGCGACCTCACGAGCAAAACCCATTTCATGGGTGACAAGAATACAAGTCATGCCTTCTTGTGCGAGGTCTTTAATCGTAACCAGCACTTCTTTCACGGTTTCCGGATCAAGTGCGGCGGTGACTTCATCAAATAGCATGACATCAGGGTTCATGGCTAGAGATCGTGCAATGGCAACACGTTGTTGCTGGCCGCCGGATAATTCACCGGGATAGGCATGTTCCTTGCCTTCTAGCCGGACTTTCTGCATCAATTCAAAAGCGCGTTTTTCGGACGCCGCCTTATCCTGTTTAAGAACAAGTGTTGGTGCCATGATAATGTTTTCAAGCGCGGTTTTATGCGGAAACAGGTTATATTGCTGAAACACCATACCAACGCGTTTGCGTAATTCCAGTTTATCAAGTTTCGGGTCGGTCAAATCAATGCCGCAAACGTTGATCTGGCCACCTTGAATATCATTCAAACCATTAATACAGCGAATAAGTGTTGATTTACCAGAACCTGATGGGCCAATCACACAAATCACTTCGCCTTTTTTGACATCGAGGCTGACCCCTTTAAGGACTTCGAGTTGACCAAAGGATTTATGGACATCCTTGATAGAGACAATGGTTTCAGCATTTTTTTTAAGCATAAGAAAACGTCCTCTAGATTTTCACCGAATACCGGCGTTCGAGATACATGGTCACACGGGCAATGGGGTAACAGTAGAAAAAGAATAACCCAAGCGCAAAACTGTAAAAGGGAACCAGTAATTCAGGGTGATTGTTTTCGGCTTCCATCGCCTGACGGGAAAGCGTAATAATTTCCTCAACCCCTAATAGTGAGCATAATGGGGTCGCCATGGTCAGAATGGCGTACCAGTTCATCCATGGCGGGATCATACGCTTGAAACATTGTGGAAGAATAATCCGCCACAGAATTTGCTGGCGGCTGAATGCCAGACTTTCTGCCGCTTCCCATTGCGCGGTTGGAACAGATAGCACAGCACCACGAACAATTTCAGAGATATTGGCCATGATAGGCAAAGACAGGCCGATAACCGCTTTCATCCAGTCTGGTATCGGAATAATGACGCCAAAAATGGTAACTTCAAACGGGAAGGCGAGAAGCACGATAAAAAGCAGAACCAGCCATGGTGAATTCCGGAATAGCTGTGTGAAGAACCAGCTGATCCGTTTGATAAACCGGTTTTTGGAAATTTGCCCAAGACCGAGGATAATGCCCAAAAATGTGCCAATCAGCATAGCAAAAAGCGATATGATGACATTAAACAGAAAGCCGGATTTCAACAGAAACGGCATCCATCGTATCAACGCGGAAAAGGCATCTGTCATGGTAAAGCTACCGGCGGCGTGACTGGCAAAAGGCCATAGCATCAACGGCAGTAATAAAACAAACCCCGTCCATGCCGGCATATTAGCCAGCCATGCGCTGGTATGGAAAGCAATCGGCTGGCTTGGTGCAAATGGCTTGAGGACAGGCAAATCCGTGTTTCCGTGGCGGTTTATGCCCGGAATAGTAGAGGGGCGTTTACTGGCCATAACCCGGTATCCTTAAATTCTTTTCCCATGTGTTCATGCTCAACACCAGAACGCCAACCAAGAGAATATAGACAACAAAAACTAAAAGCATGGTCGGGTACTGAGCCGACGGATAATCATTCCAGATAGTAACAGATTGATAAAGCAGTTCCGGCACGGCAATGCCAAAGGCCTGTGTTGTCGTTTTCACCAGATTGATCAGATTATTGTTGAGTGAAGGCAAACATACGCGAATAGCTAATGGAAAGATTACATAACGGAAGGTTTGGAAACGGGAAAATCCAAGCGATTCTGCCGCTTCTTTCGTGCTATCGGCAACGGCTTCTATGCCTGCTCTGAAAATTTCAACATTAAATGCGCCTGCAAAAAAGGACAGTGAGATAATCGCCCATCCCACATTGGAAATGATCGGCAATTCCAGCCAGCCATCGGGGCTGTATGTGGGGGTAAACTGACCCAGCGCAAAGTAAAAGAATAATAGCTGAACATAAGGTGGGGTATTGCGGAAAAACTGAATATAGCCTTGGACAAATGACCGAAGAATCCGGATTTTACTGCCCTGAGCAAATGCTCCAACAATGCCAATAACTACAGATAGTATTAAACAGAAAAATGACAGTTTTATGGTCATCCAGATGCCGGAAAGAATTTTGCCCTGCTGGACAGGTTCATACATCCAGATAAAATTCCATCTAGGGTATTCGTCAGCCACTTGGCGAAAAAAATCAGCTATAAATTCCATTTTTTATATATCAAAATCCCGTCATGTTTCCATGACGGGATATGCCATTAAGTTAATAATGAATTATTCAGCTAACCAGTCACCGTATTGTGCTTTTTTATCTGCAAGATACTGTGTTGGCTTAATGCCCCACTTTGCTTCTAGGGCAACTAGTGAGCCATCCTGATGCCACTGATACTGCATGCCGGACATGAAACGACCGAATACGCAATCCCGCTCAGCACTAGGTACAGCCAGCGCCCATGGGTTGTCGTCTTCGGAGTTCAGAGGCATTTCAAAGTCGTCCCAGTTACCAGAGCTCAGGTCAGAACCGATGGAGCTGTCATCATATACCCAAGCGATACATTTTTTGTCGCGTAGAGCTTGCTTGGCTTCGGCGTTACCAGTAAAGGCAATAACCTGTGCGCCATAACGCTGTTCAACGATCTGGTTGTAGAATGCACCCTGTTTACCACAAACAGGCTTACCGCGCAGGTCTTCCCAGCTGGTTAGGCCAAGCGCCTTTGGTGACATGACATTGGTGCCAGATGTGTAATAGTTAGGGCCAACGATACCAACAATATCACGACGGTCTGCACGGTCTGACATGGTTGCAATCATAAGGTCAATTTTGCCCTGCTCAAGGAACTGCATCCGGTTGGATGACTGAACGGCAACCAGTTCTATGTCTACGCCCATTTTGGCGGCAACATCTTTAGCCATATCGATTTCCATGCCAACGATATCACCGCTGGTATCACGAAAGCCCCAAGGCTTGTAGTCGGCCTTAACGCCAACAACAATCTTGCCACGGGACATAACCTTGTTCCATGTGTCGTTTGAGCAACTTTCTGCAGTAGCCACCAAGGGTGACATGGCAAAGCTGGCCGCAACAGCGCCAGCCAAAATCTTCTTGATCATAAAATCCTCCGTTAAAAAACTACGCTATATTCACGATTGGTAATATATCCAAATCATAAAATAACAATCCCACATATTGTATTTTTAATGGCGTTTTGGCAATAGCTAATCAGCCTAATCAATCAAATCACATAAATATAATTAATGGTTGACTATGCTTGTCATTCATCTTCATGATATTTAATAGTTCTCATGTAACGCAATTAAAATCTGTATATTTTGTAATGACATCCTCAAACATGAACCGTTCTACTGATCCAGTGTCGTTCCCGTCACAGGCTGATGTTGTTGTAATTGGCGGCGGCATTATGGGATGTTCCACGTTATATCACCTTACCAAAGAAGGCGTTGGTAATGCGGTATTGCTAGAACGTAACCAGCTGACTTCGGGTACGACATGGCATTCTGCCGCGCAAGTGCGGGCGTTGCGTTCAACCCAGAACCTGACCAATCTGATTAAATATTCTATCTCGCTGTATCAATCACTGGAAGAAGAAACTGGCCAGCAGGTGGGGTGGATAAATAAAGGTTCATTATCCATTGCCACAAACCCTGATCGGTTAATCCATATCCGCAGACAGGAAGCACTGGCGCGGTTATATGGGGTTGAGGCTATCTCAGTATCTGCTGATGAAGCCAAAGAACGCTGGCCGTTGATGAATAGCGATGATGTGATAGGGGCGGTCTGGTCGCCGGATGACGGGCGGGTCAGCCCTTCGGATTTATGCGCGGCGCTAATCAAAGGCGCGCGCAAGCGTGGTGGCCATATTTTCGAAAATACCGGCGTTACCGGCATCATTACCGAAGGCAATAAAATCAAAGGCGTTGAAACCACTAGCGGAGTGATTCAAACAGAAAAAATAGCCTTATGCACCGGATTATGGAGCCAGCAAGCCGCGCAAATGGCTGGTGTTGATATTCCTGTCTGGCCGTGTGAGCATTTCTATCTGTTAACCCGCCCGATTGATGGTATTTCCGGCAATATGCCGACTTTATCTGATCATGATGGGCATTTGTATATAAGGGATGATTCGGGTGGATTGCTGGTAGGCTGTTTTGAGCCTATGGGCAAGCCCATTGATCCTGACCGGCTGGGAGCGGATTTTGCTTTTCAGCTATTGCCCGAAGACTGGGATCATTTCGAACCTATGCTTCAACATGCCATGCATCGTCTGCCTGTTCTGGCAGAGGCCGAAGTAAAAATGCTACTTAATGGGCCGGAAAGCTTTACGCCTGATGGTAGTTTCCTATTAGGAGAATCCGCCGAAACAAAAGGATTTTATCTGGGATGCGGGATGAACTCGGTCGGGGTGGCAACTGGCGGCGGGGCAGGCTGGGCATTAGCGCATGATATTGTTCATGGAGCACCGCCAATGGATTTACACGAAGCAGACCCCAAACGATTTGATCCATCATGGTCAGATATAGCGGCGTTATCAGCGCGAGTGCCGGAGGTTCTGGGCAAACATTATGAAATCACCTATCCGGGGCGGCAATGGGTGACTGCCCGTGATTTGCGTCATTTGCCTCTGCATGATGTCTGGTCAGCTGAAAAAGCCTGTTTCGGGCAAGCATACGGTTATGAACGGCCGCTTTATTTTGGCTCTGATACCGCCCCAAAGATGACATTTGGAAAACCAGACTGGTTTGATCAGATAGGGCGGGAAGTCCGGCATATCACAGATGGCGCTGGCGTAACCGATTTATCCAGCTTTGGCAAAATTGACATCACTGGCAAAGATGCCCTAACCGCGCTTGAGTGGATCATGAGCAACCGCATGGATCGTCCGGTTGGTTCTGTTATCTATACGCTGATGCTGAATGAAAAAGGCGGAATTATGAGCGATTTAACCGCGTTCCGTCTGGCAGAACAGCATGTCCGGCTCTATGTTGGCACGGCAGCTTTAAAACGTGATCTGGCATGGATCAAGCAGCATATTCAGGATGACTGGGACGTGTCTGTTCAGGACGTGACAACGTCATATGCCACATTGGGATTAATGGGGCGTGATGCCGCCAAGGTTGCTGATGCTATGGGGGCAGGCTGGCTTAATGATATCGCCTATTTTCGTCATGCCAGCGGTGATATCGCCGGCGTTAATGTGATGGCTGGCCGGTTATCCTATGTTGGATCGGCGGGGTGGGAAATCACATGCGCAAGCGATGATGCCGGTGTGCTTTATCAAGCAATGAAAGCCGCAGGCGTTAATCCGGTCGGGGCATTTGCACAATCAGCCATGCGGATCGAAAAACGGTTTTTAGCTTATGGGCATGATATCGATACAGATAATATCCCCGAACAATTGGGGTTAATGTTTGCTGTTTATGATAAATCGCCATGTATTGGACTTGCGGCAATTATGGCAAGGCAGGATAAAACAGCTGAAAAAACCTTAATTACGATTATATGTGATCAGACAGATGTGTATCCTATCGGCAATGAGCCGGTTATTGATAATTCTGGTCAGATTATAGGCAAAACAACCTCAGCCAGTTTCGGCTATCGGGTGGGGGCGCCGGTGGCGCTGGCATTGATTAAAACCGAACATGCCCATGCTGGCGGCAAGGTAAACATTGATATTGCCGGAAACCTAACAAGTGGTAAAATTAGTCATTATCCCGCCTTTGATCCAGATGGAAAAATGATGCGCCAATAGCTGTCATTTAATAGCAAAGAGTTGAGAGCAAGAATGTCACATGTATTTGGTCGAAATGCGAAAAAAACCCCACCAGTCGCGGTCGCAGGTGAGGGATGTTATCTGATTGATGCCAATGGCAAACGCTATCTGGACGGGTCTGG
>JABIWM010000084.1 GCA_018701255.1 Alphaproteobacteria bacterium
ATTGCCAAGGCCATGCATTTTGACAAAAGACAGTTCCATGATGCCGATATACGCGGTTTTACGGTTTTTTGCAAAACTTCATCTATTAGACTCTATTCATCTAATCGCAAAACAACCGGTGCGTGATCTGATGGTTTTTCCCATCCCCGGGCGGTTGTAATCACCTCAGCCCCGATAATCTGATCCCGCAATGGCGGCGTTACCCAGATATGATCCAGCCTGCGGCCGCGATTTGCCGCCGCCCAGTCTTGCGCCCGATATGACCACCATGAATATAATTTGCCATCAGGAATAGCTAGCCGCACCCCATCATGCCAGTTGCCTTTATCCATGATGCGGTTTAGCGCATCAACCTCAACCGGTGTATGACTGACCACTTTTAATAATTGTTTATGCGACCAGACATCATCTTCGCGCGGGGCAATGTTCAAATCACCGACCAGCACCGAAGGCCGGCTATGATCACGCTGTGCTGACCAGTCTGCCAGCTCATCAAGGAAGCGCAATTTATGGGCAAACTTATCATTAACCGCCGGATCAGCCACATCACCACCAGCCGGAATATAGAAATTATCAATCATCAGATCATTTTCCAGCACAACAGACAGATGCCGGCAATCCTGTTTTCCTGCCCAGTGGGTATGATCTTGCGACCGGATCGGGCGCCGCGATATCATGGCAACGCCGTTGTAACCTTTCTCACCCCGATAGGCCAGATGCGGATATCCGGCGGCAATAAAAGCATCAGCCGGAAACACATCATCCGGACATTTGGTTTCTTGCAGGCATAATATATCAGGGGCTTGTTCTGCCAGAAGCGTTAGCACTTGCGGCAATCTGAGCCGGACAGAATTAATGTTCCATGTGATGATTTTCATAGCTATTCACCTGATCGGTTTTTTATCATGTTAATGATAATGATATTATTGTTGATAATTGGGCGGCACAAATAGCCGTTGGGACAGAGCCATATCTTTTTCCAGATTCTGAAATGCCACCACGGTTTGCACGCCAGCGCTATCGGTGATAATCCAGCGGCGCAATTCAAATGGCTTTTCCGAAAACTCAAGCACCAGCATTCCTGCATCATCACCGGTGGGTTTATCCAGCGCAATTCTGACCACGCCATCCTTGATTGTGGCGGTGGTGGATATGCCATCAAGGCTGAGTTTTACATTCTCGCTAAACAGAATCCCAAGCGGCGTTTCGCTGATCGGATAGCTGGTCAGTTTTTCCTGATCCTGCTCATCCACATGAAGCCAGATTTTTGTTGTAATCAGCACCGTTTCCATCGGTTCATCATAGTCAAACCGTGACCAGTATGGCCGTTTCAGATAGACATCACCCTCAGCATAAGCGCCATCATCGGATATCTGGATAAACCGGCCTTTTAAGGTTTTGATCTGATTGAACCAGTTTTCGGCATCGGTAATCGGATCAGCATAAGCCGCCATGCCAGCGGACATGATCCCGAGAACAACAATGGCGCGGATCAATGGACGAATAAAATCAAACATGATCCGTATCCATCAAAATCTCACGCTTGCCAGCATGGTTCGCCGGACTGACCAGTCCGTTTCGTTCCATGTCTTCGATAATTGTGGCGGCGCGGTTATATCCTATCCGCAAATGCCGCTGAATAAATGACGTTGACGCCTTGCCTTCGCGCCGCACAAGCTCAACCGCCTGATCATAAAGACTAGCCTCACCATCCAGATCAGCCCCACCTGCATCACCATTTTGTTGCAGGTCTGCTTCGACCGTGACGCTATCATCATATTCCGGCTCACCCTGTTGACGGAGAAAACTAGCAACTTTTTCAACTTCATCATCACTAACAAAAGGGCCATGCACACGGACAATACGGCCGCCGCCTTCCATAAACAGCATATCCCCCCGACCTAGCAGATGCTCCGCGCCCTGTTCGCCCAGAATGGTTCGGCTATCAATACGGGATGTGACCTGAAACGAAATCCGGGTCGGGAAATTGGCCTTGATCGTGCCGGTGATAACATCAACCGATGGGCGCTGGGTGGCCATGATCACATGAATACCGGCGGCGCGTGCCATTTGTGCCAGCCGCTGAACCATGGCTTCGATATCCTTACCGGCAACCAGCATCAGATCAGCGACTTCATCAATAATGACAACAATATATGGCAGAACATTCAAATCCAGCTGTTCTTCTTCGTAAACCGGCTGGCCGCTTTCCTCATCAAATCCGGTCTGGACGCGGCGGCTTAATGATTCGCCCTTGCGCTTGGCATCCAGAATATATTTATTAAATCCGTCAATATTCCGCACCCCGACCTTTGCCATATTGCGATATCGGTTTTCCATTTCCCTTACCGCCCATTTTAACGCAACAACCGCTTTATTCGGATCAGTTACCACCGGCGTGAGCAGATGCGGGATACCGTCATAAACCGATAATTCCAGCATTTTCGGATCAATCATGATCAACCGGCAGGTTTCTGGGGTATGGGTATATAATAGCGACAGAATCATGCCGTTAATACCAACCGATTTACCAGACCCCGTGGTTCCGGCGACCAGCAAATGCGGCATCCGCGTCAAATCTGCGACAACCGGATTTCCGGCAATATCCATCCCCAGCGCCACCGGCAAGGCGGCTTTGCTGGCTTCCCATTCGTCATGATCCAGAATATCGCGGATCAATACCGTCTGGCGGTTTGTGTTTGGTAGCTCAATGCCAATGGTATTCTGGCCGGGAACAACAGCAACCCGCACCGATAGCGCCGACATTGAACGGGCAATATCATCAGACAGGCTAATCACGCGCTGGGTTTTGGTTCCCGGTGCCGGATTAAGCTCATATCGTGTCACAACCGGGCCAAATCTGGCCTTTTCAATGTTGCCGCCTATCCCGAACTCGGACAACACGCCTTCTAGCATGCGCGATGTATTATCCAGCGCTTCTGCATCTGGTGCGATTAATATCTCATTCGGTTCAGCCAGTAATTCTGACGATGGCAGGCTATATCCACTTGGGGTGGCCAGATCAAGCGATGCCTGCCTGCCAGCAGATGGTTTTTTCCGGCGTTTTGCTGATTGAGCCGCCAGTGATTCTGGTTCTGCGTCATCTTTACCGGCAACGATAATCGGCTCACGCCGGGGAGCAGGCGATTTGCGTTTGGAGCGGGGTTTTGATTTCTTTTTTTCAGCGGCCAGTGTTTTTGCTTTCGCCATACCATGAAACAGTTTGACCACGGCGGCGCGCATCAGCTGATAGGATTTGCCCACCACACGCAATTCGTTTTTCCCGATTGAGGCGATATATACATAGCCGGTTATCGCCATCATCATAAGCCCTATGGCTATCAGATGCTGGCCATTTACCATGACCGGCGACTGTATAATTGCCTCAGTCAGCGCCGGATAATTAAGGATAATATCCCTGGTCGCTATTCCAGTGGCGTTTCCATAAATGGTGATATCAAAAAATAACGGCAATACCGCAATCGCCGTTGCCATCAGAATAAGAACAAACGGCATCAGAATCACCCGCAGGATCAGCCGCCCCTGCCAACGGTTTTGCCACATCCGGTATGACCAGATCAGTGGAATAATGGCTAGCGCAATAGATACGGCAAATCCAAATGCGTTGATCAGAAAACTGGATATATTGGCACCATAAGCACCAAGAATATTGCTGGTCTGGACGGTATCATTAGCCGTGCTGTTAAGCGAAGGATCAGCCGGATCATGGCTCAACACCATTAACAACAGGCCAATACTCACCGCAAACAGCCCAACGGCGGCAAGTTTAAAACATACCCGGGCAAACCATGCTGATATCGCCGGTGAAATGATTGGGGCTTTATCGCCTTGTTGCACCATGGTTAAATCTTACCTCATATTATGTCGCGATTACTATTGAAATGTTTTCACAAACGCGGTTAGTCTGGATCATGCTTATTCTTCGCCCTGCTATATTTCTTGATCGCGATGGAGTTATCAATGTTGATCATGGATATCCGCATAAGCTAGAACATTTTGCCTTTATGCCAGATGCGGAAACTGCCATCAAGCGTGCCCATCATAAGAATATTCCGATTTTTATTGTCACCAATCAAGGCGGTATTGGTCTTGGCTATTTTGATATCACGGCAATGCGGCAGTTTCATGACCATATGCTAGCACAGATTGCTGATGCTGGCGGCCATATTACCGATATTGCCTATTGCCCGCATCACCCGAAATCACCTGATCCGGTGATGCGCGATTGTGATTGCCGCAAACCCAAGCCGGGCATGATCCTTGATCTGGCGCGGCGGCATCAGATTGATGTTAGCAAAAGCATCATGATCGGTGATCGCGCCACCGATATGGAAGCGGCAAGCGCGGCGGGCTGTCAGGGGTTTTTATATCAAGGCGGTAGTTTGCTAACCGTGATGGATAGCGCGTTGCAACATATTGCCAATGTCGCTAAAACCATATCATGACAATATCTGATCCAACATTAACAGGACATGAATCCATAGGACGTGAATCCATAGGACATGAATCCATAGGACAGGGCATCCATATCGTCGGCGGCGGGTTAACCGGATATGCGGCCGCGCTATCACTGGCGGCGGCTGGCTTTCCGGTAAATATATATCAACCACATGTTCCAGCGGTTGATCAATTGCGCACCACAACGATAAATCCGGCCGCTTATGCGATGCTTGACCAGCTTGGTGTTGTGGCGGCATTACCGGATGATGCGCTTACCCCTGTTCATCATATTATGGTTACCGATGATGCGGATCGGGCAAATCCGCTTGATCCGGTGATGTCGTGGAGTCATACGAAAAGCGGTAAGGAAAAAGGGAATAATGAAAAAACAGATCATGCCCCCACGCCACTGGCATGGGTGATTAGCAACGCGGTGCTAGTTCATGCCATGCAACACATGATAACCGCGTCCAAGCTGATCACATGCCATGCGCTTTCGATGACCGGTTATCACCCGCGCCACCCTGATTATGATCATGCCGCCGCCGCGCTGGTTAGCGCGGATGATGCGCTTATTCCGGCTAGTTTGATTATTGCGGCGGATGGCCGGAATAGCCAGATACGCCATGCCGCCGGTATTCGCCAGATATCACGCAATCTGGGGCAGACAGCGATTGTAAGCCAGATCACAATGACAGAACCCCACCGCCAGATCGCATGGCAGCGATTTCTTTCCGGTGGCCCTATTGCATTGATGCCTATGGCTGATCCGCATATGTTCTCGCTGGTATGGAGCATGACAAACGCCGATGCCGCGCGCCTTATGGATGCCGATAAAGATCGTTTTGCCATGGCGCTGGATGATGCGACCGGACTTGCGTTTGGGCGAATGACGGATATGACAGACAGACAGGCGTTTGCTGTTATTCCGACACATGCCATGTGGCCAGTTGCCCAGCGGCTGGCGCTAATTGGTGATGCCGCGCATGCTATTAATCCGCTGGCCGGACAAGGTTATAATCTGGCGCTTGCCGATATCAAAACCCTGACCCATGTGCTAACCACCGCGCGGCGTGATGGCATTGATATCGGATCGCACCATATTCTTAATCGCTATGCGCTGGCCAGAGCCCCCGAAGTCGCCGCCATGACACTGGCAACCGATGGGCTGAATATGCTGTTTTCTTTTGGTAAAAAACGGCGGCGGTTAGCTGGTATGGGAATGGCGCTGGCTAATTTACCGATGGTAAAATCGCTGGCGGAACAGGTGGCAAGTGGCCGGATGTTTGGCCGCTAAATTCTGCCTGTATTCTGGCTGTATTCTGGTTAGCTATTGCTATCGCGGGATAATCCTAGCTGTTCTATCTGTGCAATATAATCAGCCATCATAGCCGCGTGATTATTGGCAAAACGGTACAGAATCTCCCATGAGAATAGCCCTGTATTATGACCATCACTGAACACCAGCCGAACGGCATAATGGCCAACCGGTTCAACACCGGTGATCCGGATATGTTTTTTCCCCGGAACAGTCTGCTTTTGTTCGGCGGCATGCCCCTGTACTTCTGCTGATGGCGATTCCACCCGCAACAATTCCGCCGCTAGCGTGGCCGAACATCCATCATCAAATGTTACCGTTAATTCTGTTTTATCGGCTGACAGGGTGATATCTGTTGGCCAGATTGATGCCCTTGCCGTTGTCGTTTTGGTCATTTTGCTGGTTCCAGCTGGCGGGCTTCGTCTATCAGCATAACCGGAATTCCATCACGCACCGGAAAGGCCAGCCCTGCCTGTTCGCTGATTAATTCCTGATTAGCACGATCATAGGTAAGCGGCCCATGACATACCGGACAGACCAGTACTTCGAGTAAAACCGGATCAAGTTCTCTTACTACATGTTCAGTGTTTGACATAGCCCTGCTTCTGCATGTCTGCGTTAACCATTTCACATTCCATTTCCAGAATAGTGGAAATCAAATCCCCGCGTGTGGATATGTCTTTGGCTTCTATCAGCATCTGTTTTTCTGCTACGGCAAGCGGGCAAATCATGGATAATGTCGTGATCAGTTTTTCATCACCGCAGCTTTCGATAGATGTCCAGTCCGCAGAAAATCCTTTTATCTGAAAATACCGCTTGAGTACTTTGATCAATCTGCCCCGATCATAGGA
>JABIWM010000085.1 GCA_018701255.1 Alphaproteobacteria bacterium
GGCAATAATGGATGAAATCTTCGGATATTCTCCATTATTGAATTTTTGCCAGCGTTTACTGCTCAAGGATTGATTAAGCCGCATCCCATATGGTGCGAACAGAACAATGGGAATATCCTTACCGAATAGCGCAATAATTTTCTGAAGCCAGACTTCCGGTAGTAACGGTCGCCGCCCATGAAGCTCAGTGATAATAGCCTTAGTATGCAGGTCAATGTTAAAGGGAGGGTTAACAATGATCAATGACGGCGTGATTAACTGCTTAGCATCAAAGGTTACAAAATTATGCAGGATTGTGTTTTTATATCCATGATCAACAATATCCAGCCCAATGGTTTGAAAACCGGCATCGTCAAACGGATGCAATAGCGATCCTCTACCAACACAGGGGTCAAAAATTGGTCGGGTTTTGTCAATTTTTTCCGCAATAATATCAAAAATAAACTGACTCACTCCCGAAGGCGTGAATACGGTTGAATTTTTCTGATTATCGTAGAAATTGTTACGGCTTGTATTATACAATAGCTATTCCTCAATTCTGAAGAATAACAGGCCAAGGTTAACAAACTGTTAACAGAAACCGTTTTTTTAATTTTATTTTAATCATCCCTCAAACGGATCATGCACCAGAATAGTATCATTACGTTCCGGGCTGGTAGAAACGCTGGCTACCGAAATGCCGGTTAATTCTTCCAGACGCTTGATATATTTCACCGCTTGTGGGGGCAAATCCGCCCATGAACGCGCGCCGCGTGTTGTTCCTTCCCAGCCGCTCATGATCTCATAGACAGGTTCTAGCCGTTCCTGATCAATTGTTGCCACCGGAAACCGGTCAATGATTTTGCCATCCAGCTTATAGCCGGTGCAAATCTTAATCGCATCAAAACCATCAAGCACATCAAGTTTTGTTAATGCCATGCCGGTGATGCCAGTGATTTTTCCAGCTTGCCGTACCATCACAGCATCAAACCAGCCGCATCTGCGCTTGCGTCCGGTGACTGTGCCGAACTCATGCCCGCGCTCACCAAGCAATGTTCCATCAGCGCCCTCATCTTCGGTCGGGAATGGCCCTGATCCTACCCGCGTGGTATAGGCTTTCGTGATGCCCAGCACATAGCCGATAGTTGTCACGCCAACACCAGCACCGGTTGCCGCCTGTCCGGCGACGGTATTTGATGATGTGACAAACGGATATGTTCCATGGTCAATATCCAGCATAACGCCTTGCGCGCCTTCATATAGAATACGCTTACCATCGCGTCTGGCATCATCCAGAACGGCCCATGCCTCACCCAGAAACGGAATAATCCGGTCACGCAAGCGGTTTATGCTATCGATAATCGGTTCGGCTTCCATTGGCGCCTCACCAGCGCCTTTGAGGAACAGATTATGATGCGCTAACAGTAGATGTATTTTTTCCGCCATAGCAGATGGATCAACAATATCAGCCAAACGCAAGCCACGGCGCGCCACTTTGTCTTCGTAAGCAGGGCCAATGCCGCGACCTGTGGTGCCAATTTTAGCTTTGGCGGCAATGGCCTCCCGCACCTGATCAACCCGTTGATGCACGGGTAGGATCATGGAAGCCGAATAGGATATCAACAGATTTTCTGGCGAAATAGCCACATTCTGACCAATCAGTTTATCCATTTCGGCAATCAGCGCATTTGGATCAATGACAACCCCATTACCAATGACAGATTTTTTTCCCGGTCGCACAATGCCGGATGGCAACAGGCTGAGCTTATATTCTACTCCGTCAATGACGAGTGTATGACCAGCATTATGCCCACCTTGAAACCGGACAATCACATCAGCGCGTTCCGATAGCCAGTCCACAATTTTGCCTTTACCTTCGTCACCCCATTGTGAGCCGATTACTACTACATTGGTCATAATTCACCTGTCATATTGTTATGATACCATTAGAAGAATATATATGCGTTGCGCCCATGGCCTTGGCTTCTGTCTGGCAGGCCGCGTTATCGGCCGGATCAGCGTCACCGATAATAATCTGATAGCCGTCACGGGTAAGCGATACCACTTGATCCAGCCCCTGATCTTTATGCAGATACAGACGATCAGCTGGTGCGCTTGCCGGAGCCGCCTGAAGCACCCGTTCCAGATATAAGGTCACACCGGTTGACAGCTCAATCGGCTGGCTTTTTTGTGATTGGGGTGGTGATTGGGGTGGTGATTGGGATGGTGATTGCGTGCGGTAACGTCCGCCACGACCAAGTTCACCGCGCACACCGGGTGCCAGAATAGAAAACCCTATGCCCTGATGATAATTAAATCCGCGCCGTTCCAGCGGATCAATGGTCAAAGAAACATTAGGTGCTGATTGCGAAATCAGACTAGCCAGATCAGCCAGATCATTAAGCATATGTCGTGCTGGTGCTGGCATATTTTTGTCACATCCGGCAATCATTGTCTTTATGTCAGAGGCCGGATTAAGCGGCATATCCAGCAAGGTTTTAATAACATGCGCTTGCGGATGATCGACTTCACCAGCCGCTTTGCTATCCTTGGCGCTAACCGCCTGTCGTAGCGCCTGAATAGCAGGGGATTCTGTTGCGCTATCCTTTGCATGATCACTGCCGCTATCATCCGCGTTGTCTGTGCCTAAAATCACATCAAGCAAACGGGGAACATTCAAATCAATGGATAGCGCTGTAATACCCGCCCGATAAAGGCTTTCCAGTGCTACCACCGCGACTTCGGCATCATGGGCGATAGTTGATGCGCCGATAAGCTCCGCGCCAATTTGCACCAGCTGGCGTTCAGGATTAACCGGATCAGGATTAATACGCATGACCTGACCTGTATAGGATAGCCGCAACGGTCGCGGGTGATGCGCCAGTCTGCTACTGGCGATACGGGCAATTTGCGCCGTCATATCAGACCGGAGGGCAAGCATACGCCGGGTCACAGGGTCCATCAGACGGAATGTGTTATCAGCAAGCGCGGCACCGGGGCCTTCTGCCAGTAATGTTTCTTCGTATTCAACCAGCGGCGGGCTAACATCCACATAACCGAACCGCATGAAGCTATCCATAATAGCGTTGATTATCCCGCGCCGCTTCGTCGTTTCAGACGGCAGAATATCCCCCAATCCATTGGGGAGCAGTTGAATACTAGACGCGGTATTGCTAACCATAAATATTATCCGAAATCTTAAAGCCCGAAGATTATCTAGTCGGGCAAGTTCTGTTTGTTTATATGGACTACCCCAGACAGGGGTGATCCGCAACGGTTTTCAGCATTGTTTTAATCCGCCGCCGCATCAAGCTTGACTTTCATCACCTGCTCAAGCGTATCTGCCCATTCCTGCATATCTTTTGCGTCTTCGGCTTCTACCATGATCCGCAATAATGGCTCTGTCCCTGACGCGCGAACAACAACACGGCCAGATGCGCCCAGTGCTTTTTCGGCCGCGTCAATCGCGTCTTTAACCGCTTTGTTTTCTAGTGTATCGGTAATGGCCTGACGGTTATCTGCTTTCAGATTGACCAGAATTTGCGGCGTTTCTTTAAATTTTTGCAACGCTTCGCTCGCTGGCTTACCGGCCATGATCAATGCGGACAGCATGACAAGTCCGGTCATCAATCCATCACCGGAAGTCGCATAATCCGTCATCAAAACATGACCAGATGGCTCACCCCCAAGATTAAAATCATGCTGGCGCATGGCATCAAGGATATAGCGATCACCGACTTGTGTTCGGATCAGATCAATATTCTTATCTGCCAGAAACCGCCCTAGCCCGTGATTAGTCATTAATGTGCCAACCACTGTCTGGCCTTTTAGTGATCCGTCATGTTGCATCATATCAGCAATCACCGCCAGACATTGATCACCATTAATCAGCTGGCCTTTTTCATCTGCCATAATCAACCGGTCTGCATCCCCATCAAAGGCTAGGCCGACATCTGCCTGATGCGCAACGACGGCTTCGGCCATTGTCATAGGATGCACCGCCCCGCAATTCTGATTGATATTCAGCCCATCGGGGTTTACCGCAAGGGGGATAACATCCGCCCCCATTTCAAACAGAACATCCGGTGCCGCGCGATACGCCGCGCCATTCGCGCAATCAATAACTACTGTTAATCCACTGAACCGCATCTGACGCGGGGCGGCAATTTTAACCTGTTCCACATAGCGGCCAAGCCCGTCAAGCATGCGTCTGGCGCGGCCTAATTCTTTTGGTGCGGCCAGAACAATATGATCAGTCATGATA
>JABIWM010000086.1 GCA_018701255.1 Alphaproteobacteria bacterium
CGGTGTAGCCCAATGCTTCAAACAGCTGATATTGTGCCGCCGAATTAGTGGTATGATCCTCACCACGCAAGATATGCGTGATGCCATGATCACCATCATCAATCACCGAAGCCAGCGTATAGATAAAGCGGCCATCTGCCCGTAAAATCACCGGATCAGACAGGCTGGACATCTGAATGGATTGCTCCCCCCGCACCATATCCGGCCATGTCACGGTTTCATGAATAAGCATGAACCGGTAATGCGGCGTTTCTCCTGCGGCTATCCGGCTTTCTATTTCATCCGGGGTGAGTTTCAGCGCCCCCCGATCATAGACAGGCGGCCGGCCAGCTGATAATTGTGATTTCCGCTTGAGTGATAATTCTTCCGGTGTTTCAAAACAGGGATAGGCACGGCCGGATTCAATCAGTTTTTGCAATCCGGCATGATATTTATCCAGTCTTGCCGATTGCCGGTCTTCGCAATCCCACTGCATCCCCATCCAGTTCAGATCAAAACGGATACTGTCTTCGTATGCAGCTTCTGAGCGGGCATCATCGGTATCATCAATTCGCAACATAAATTGTCCATCATTGGCACGCGCAAACAGATAATTGACTAGCGCTGTTCGCATATTACCAACATGCAAATGACCCGTAGGGCTAGGCGCAAATCGTACCAGAGGTGACGACATTATATTTCTCCTGTTCCATCATAAACGGACGTAATGGGAAAACGGCGATCCCGATAAAAAGCACGTTTGGTAATCTTGGGCCCCGGTGCCGCCTGACCACGTTTATATTCGGATATCCGTAACAGCCGCGCGCATCGCATGACAATCGCCGCATCATAACCATCAGCCACCAGATCACGCGGGGCGCGCATGTCTTCGACCATTTGACGCATAATATCATCAAGCACCGGATAATCCGGCAAGGAATCCGTATCTTTCTGATCCGGACGCAATTCTGCCGAAGGCGGTTTATCGATAATGTTAGGTGTGATAATTTCGCCTTCCTGCCCTAAAACGCCACGCGGATAATGACTGTTGCGCCACCGCGCCATGCCAAAAACCGTGGTTTTCCAGATATCTATCAATGGCGCGTAAGCCCCGCACATATCACCATATAGCGTGGCATAACCGGTAGCATATTCGGATTTATTTCCTGTGGTTAGCACCAGCGCGCCGGTAGTATTCGATATCGACATCAGCGTAAGCCCGCGCAACCGCGATTGCAGATTTTCTCTGGCAAGGGCGGCATCACCGCGTGCAAAACTGTCTGCCAATTCGGCTTCCATCGCCGCCATGCCGGGGGCTATGCTGATATCATCCAGCCGGATACCTAGCCGCTTTGCCTGATCCGCGGCATCATCCAGACTGCTCTGGCTGGTATAGGGTGATGGCATCATCACCGCTTCTACTTGATCAGACCCAAGCGCATCAACCGCCATCGCCGCGACTATCGCCGAATCTATCCCGCCAGATAGCCCCAGAAGCACTCGCTCAAAGCCATTTTTATGCACATAATCACGAATACCAAGCACCGCCGTGCGCCAGATAGCGCCCAGCCCTTCGTCTGGTTTTGTTACCGTGCCGGATACTGTCCAGCCGGTTTCATCACCAGTTAGAGTAACCATGGTTAATGCTTCGGAAAAAGACGGCAAATGACAACCCAGACCGCCATCAGGATTAACCGCAAAAGACGCACCATCAAAAATCTGATCATCCTGCCCACCAACCAGATTGGCATAAATCACCGGAACCTTATTTTCAACAGCACGCGCCACCGCCGCTTGAATACGCAAATCCGTTTTATTAATTTCAAATGGTGAGCCATTAGGTGACATAATAATATCAGCACCTTTCTGACAGATATGCCGAACCACATCGGCATGCCATAAGTCTTCGCAAATCGGAAGCCCGATAGACACGCCTCTGATCACCACCGGTTCAGGCATGACCCCATGGGCAAAATTACGCGGATCATCAAACACACCACCAATAGGCAGACGCACCTTATCACGCGTGGCAACCGTCACACCACCATCAAGCACATAAACCGAATTATATAATTTATCCCCATCCCGGCGCGGAGCACCAACAATGATTGCCGGTGCTTTTTCAGCGGTTAGTTCAGCCAGTTTTGCAATCGCAGCATTTATGTCATCCATAAATCCATCGACCAGCACCAGATCATCCAGCTGATATCCAGATAGATACATTTCGGGCACAAGCAGAATATCAGCCTGTTGCACCGCCGCCTGTTGATGCGCTCTGATCAGGGAAATGGTATTTTCAGCTATCCCGCCAAGTTTGAAGTTTAATTGGGCGATAGCGCAGATAAGGTGCGTTTTCATATCAGTTTCCTATCAGGAAAGACGAATGCTGGCAAAGGCAAAACCATGATAAAAGCCGTTATGGAATAAGGAACTCACGCCCTTTTTTTACGCGACTAACATCGCCATAGGCAATGATATCAGCCGTAGCGTAGGTTTCCGCCCATTTATTCGGTAAAAAAGAACCGCTACCGATTAAATTGACTGGCGCTTCGGCGTGGGCAAATACCCCGCATTTTTCAGGGCCAAATCCGCTTGAACAGACGATTTTCACATTTTTGAATCCATGCTTGTCCAACTGTTCGCGCATATGCCATGTTGCCGCCGCTGAAACGCCCGTCCCGATCAGATTTTTTAGCTCATTATCCGTGCGATAGGCACGAATGGATTCTGGCTTATGACGATCCAGCACAGCATAGGATTCCTGCACGTCCAGTCCTTCGCAATAGCGGCCGCCATGGGTATCCAGCCGTAATGATAGCTCACCCGCCGCCGCCATATCAGAAAACTCCTCCGCCACCGCCAGACCGTCACTGATTTCACATCCGAAGTAATCAACCAGCACCGTCAATGGCTGATCAGGAAAGGTTTTTCGGTATAATCTGGCGGCTTCCAGCGTTGATCCGGCATATCCGATCAGCGCATGCGGCATCGTTCCACGGCCACGCGTCGCCCCAAAGAAATGCGCGGTATGATCAGTGGATGACCCGATAAAACCGATGGCATCTTCATTTTTTTGCGCCACTTTAGACCCCACAGACGCGCCATATGCCATTAATTCTGCCATATCTGTTCCGGCACAATGGCGGGCATCCATAGCTAGAAAAGACACGTTAGGCAGACTGGCACACATGGCATGGGCGTTATACGCCGCCACACATGCCGCCCCGATGCGTTGCAAAAATACCGTTTCCAGATCAACCAGACCGGATAATGCACCAGTGATATAACAAATTGGCTGACCAGCACCGACCCAGTTTCCTTCGGGATGACACAGGTTTATATCCACTTTCATGTTGCGATGCGCCATCATGGCTTCTAGCCAGTCTATGGCCATGGCAGGGGCAGATAACACCGGCCGCCGCATGAATACCGCATAGGTGACATCAATATCACCATGCTTTTCGACCACAGCCTTGCTCCGCAGAAAATAGCTATCTGTCAGGCTAGGATGCTGTTCAGGGTATGGCCCCGGAAATCGTGACGATGATATCATTGGCTTGCTCTTTTATGTCAGCCGCACATCATTAGCTATGCTATGATGCCTTGGCCAGTCCATCCTTGGTGCCGCGCCGCTTTTGCAACAGGTCTGCAATCAGAAAAGCCAGTTCAAGCGACTGATTGGCATTAAGCCTTGGGTCACAGAACGTATGGTAGCGATTGGATAAATCTTCTTCGCTTACCGACTGCACGTCGCCGCCAACACATTCGGTTACGTCAGAGCCGGTCATTTCAAAATGAATACCCCCCGGATGCGTGCCGACCATATCATGAGCATTGAAGAATCCGGCAACCTCACCCAGAACATCATTGACCCGCCGTGTTTTATATCCGGATGATGCTTTTACCGTGTTGCCATGCATCGGATCACTGCACCATACCACATCAAAACCGGATGCTTTCACCGCTTCTAGCATGGGGGGTAGCTTATCCATGATCTTATCAGCACCCATACGGGTAATCAGCGTCAGCTTGCCCGCTACATTATCAGGGTTCAGGGTTTCGATCAGGCGCAATAAATCATCTGTTTCCATAGAGGGCCCGCATTTTAACCCAATCGGATTTTTGATGCCGCGCATATATTCAACATGCGCCCCATCGATTTGCCGTGTCCGGTCACCGATCCAGATCATATGCGCGGATGTTGAAAAATATCCGCCTTCATCGGTCAGCGTATCTTTGCGGGTGAACGCTTCTTCGTAATTCAGCAACAAGGCTTCGTGGCTTGTATAAAACTCGGTTTCGCGCAAAGGCAATGTTGTTTTGCTGGAAATACCGCAAGCATGCATGAAATTCAGACAATCATCAATCTGGCTGGCAATTTCTTCATAGCGCTTGGCTTGTGAGGAATCTGAAATAAAATCCAGCGTCCAGCCATGCACTTTTTCCAGATCAGCCAGACCACCGGATGCAAATGCCCGCAACAGGTTCAAGGTAGATGCCGATTGGTGATATCCTTCCAGCATCCGCATGGGATCAGGTATCCGTGCCGCCGGCGTAAAGGCATTACCATTAACCATATCACCGCGATAGCTGGGCAGCTCAACCCCGTCTATAACCTCAACCGTGGATGAGCGCGGCTTAGCGAATTGCCCGGCGATCCGGCCAACTTTAATCACCGGCATAGAAGCCCCGAAAGTCAGCACAACAGCCATTTGCAAAAACAGCTTGAAGGTATCACGAATGCGATTTGCAGAAAAATCATCGAAGCTTTCGGCGCAATCCCCGCCCTGAAGCAGAAATGCTTTGCCCATAGCTACATCAGCCAGCCTCTCCCGCAGTGCCATCACCTCACCAGCGAAGACAAGCGGCGGCATTGACGCCAGCTTAGATTCCACGGATTTCAGTTTTTCCTGATCATCATATTCAGGCACCTGTAAAATTGGCAACTCACGCCAGGAATTCGGTGTCCAGCCCATTATTAACCCCATTGCATAATTATTTAATCATATTAACAGTAATTTTTCTGGTTTGACAATGATTTAGCATAACCAGTCTAGCAAGCATCGCATAGGCTAGGCTATTCCCCTCTGGCGGTACGCATGGTGACGAATTCCTCAGCGGCAGTGGGATGAATACCAATGGTAGCATCAAAATCTGCTTTTGTAGCACCAGCTTTGACAGCAATGGCTATGCCCTGAATAATCTCAGCCGCGTCAGCACCCAGCATATGCACGCCAATCACCTTATCATCAGCGGTATTAACAATCAGCTTCATCACGGTTTTTTCATCTCTGCCGGAAATGGTATTTTTCATCGCACGGAATGACGCGGCGTATACCTTAACCGGCAGACCCTGTTCAATGGCCTGTTCTTCGGTTAGCCCGACCGTGGCCAGTGGCGGCTGGCTGAATACCGCTGATGGAACGTTATCGTAATCCATCTGGCGGTTCTGCTGGCCATAAATCCGGTCAGCAAAGCCATGTCCTTCGGCAATCGCAACTGGCGTTAAATTAATGCGGTCAGTCACATCACCAATAGCGTAAATGGACGGAACAGAGGTTTGCGCCGCATCATCGACTTTAATAGCGCCTTTACCGTTTAGCAAAACGCCCTGCGCATCCAGCCCTAATCCGGCAATATTCGGGGTGCGGCCAGTCGCCGCCATGACTGCATCTGCGTGCAGTATCTGGCCATTATCAAGTGTTACAATATGCTTGCCAGCATCATTAGCACCGGATACAGACATGATATTCGCGCCCGCATGCAACGTGATGCCGCGATCCTGCATGGCATCCATTAATCCTTGCCGCATATCCTGATCAAAGCCGCGCAATGGTTGATCTGCACGGAATACCAGATGTGTCTTTGCCCCGAAACCGGCAAATATTCCGGCAAACTCCACCGCGATATAGCCGCTTCCCATAATCACAATCTCATCAGGGCGTTCAGCCAGATCAAGCGCTTCGTTTGAGCTAATGGCATGATCCCGCAACCCCGGTATATCCGGTATATGCGGCCAGCCGCCAACAGCGATCAGAATACGTTCTGCTGTATAGATTTTCCCATCCACGGTGACTTCATGCGCGCCTGTTACCACACCACGGCCTTGCAGAACCGTGACGCCGGCATTATCCATCAACCCCTGATAAATGCCAGCCAGACGGTCAAGTTCAACATTCTTGGCTTTGATCAAGGCAGGCCAGTCATGGACAGGTTGGCCAATGTGCCAGCCAAATCCAGCCGCATCAGCAAAATCAGCCGCAAAAGTCGCGCCATATACCAACAGCTTTTTGGGGACACATCCGCGCAAAACGCATGTACCGCCCAGCCGGTCTTCTTCAACAACAGCAACACGGGCACCATGGCCGGCCGCTATTCTGCTGGCGCGAACGCCGCCGGAACCGCCGCCTATGGTTATCAGATCAAAATCATATATTGGTGCCATTGCATATCTCCATCACGCTTAGTGATACGCGGCTTACCTCAAAAAATCCAACATAAAATCAGCCGCTTCACCATAACGTGGCCATGCCTGACTGATCACTTGCCTGATATATCGTTTTAATATTAATGCACCATCCCCGGCGGCAACAACGCATCAGTATCCGGACGTTCCGGGCGGTCGCCATAATCGCCAGAAATAGCGGTCGATAGGCGGACATAGTCAATCAGCTGCCGCATGCCGGAAATCAGCTCAATCATCTGTTCTGGCGTCATCGCAAAAATTGATATTTTGG
Organism: Alphaproteobacteria bacterium; assembly: GCA_018701255.1. Lineage (GTDB taxonomy): Bacteria > Pseudomonadota > Alphaproteobacteria > Puniceispirillales > UBA1172 > UBA12202. The sequence goes on from JABIWM010000086.1 coordinate 6,717, forward strand.
AATAGATGGAAAACGTCACCGGCCCCGGACAAATGCCATATCCATCCAGAGTTGTTCCAATGATATTTTCCAGCATCATGGATGTCAGAATAGGCGTATAAATCGGCTCACCGGATGTTTTTATGAATGTGCCATAAATGAGGATTTCATCAATACTGATCAGAGGATCAATCTGGATCGGAAAATGATTATCATCTCCTAGAACCCAATGACCATTTTCGGAATGAGAAATTTTACCAAGATCATGGTCTCCCATTTCATCAAGGGAACTTATAAGCGCATGTACTGACATAATTGACCTCACTGTTGCCTGCAAACATGCAAATCTGAACTATTATTGATTAATTATATATTAACCTTTTTAATGAAGTTGATTGTTTATATTAGGAGTCGATAATACATATGAATAGCCTGATATATTACAATAGGATCATGACTTTACTAAATGTAATTAAACAAAAAATATAGCATGGCAATTTCTCACCATGCTATATACATAAGATCATATTAAATTAATAATTGGTATTTTATGCTTTTATAAAGCCAATTATTAACAAAAATTTAGCGCCATTCAGCAGGCTCGATATCATCTGGCAAAGTCGGTTTATAGCTTGGTACCGCATTTGAAAAATCCATCATCCATGCGGCCAGCGATGGACAGTGATCGCGCCAGTCCAGTTGCTTTCTGTAATCATAATGATCCAGCGCACATGCCAGCGCGATATCCGTAGCGGTTGGTGTTGCCCCGTTAGTGTAGGTGGGGTTTTCTGCTTTGATCTCAGCAAAGCTACGCGTGATTTTTGCCTGTTGATAATCCACAAAACTTTCAACGCGCATATTTTCAGGCCGGAAACGGCCTTCATAGACAATCAGGATGCCAGCATCAAGCATACCAATCACGCGGGCTAATGCTGTTTTCAAACGGATGGTTTCCATTCCATTTCCGGGAAAAAGGATACTGGTTCCGTGTTTAGCGATATACAATTGATCAAAATAATCCAGAATGACGCGGGTATCATAAATCACGTCATCACCAACCAGCAATGCCGGTATTTTGCCAAGCGGATTCTGCTGCCGTAAATTATCATCCGGATCATTGGTATCTGCCGCCACAACAGTCATATCACCGGACATGCCAAGCACATCAGCGGCTATTTTTACCATGCGCCCAAAGGGGGATGGCGGTGAGGTTCTTAGGATCATCATGATATCTCCTTATTATTGATTTGAATAAAACAATGGCACTAATTCCTATACCTGTCCAGCATCGGATTGCACCTTTGGCAGGATCGCGTTAAGGTGAAGGTTGTAAACCCGATTTTTCAAGCAGGAGCATCAGTCATGGCAAAAATTACGTTCTTAGGACTAGGCGTTATGGGATACCCCATGGCCGGACATTTGAAACAGAACGGCCATGATGTCACGGTGTATAACCGGACAAAAACGAAAGCGGCCGAATGGGTAAAAGAACATGGCGGCCAGATGGCGGATACGCCAGCAGATGCAGCAAAAGATGCTGATATTGTTTTTTGCTGTGTTGGCGCGGATAAAGACCTTTATGCAGTCACCATTGGCGCCGATGGTGCTTTTTCCAGCATGCCATCCGGCAGCGTTTTTGTCGATAACACAACCGCATCAGCAGAAGCCGCCCAGACACTGGACAAAGCCGCCAGAGAACGCGGCCTGCATATGATAGACGCCCCTGTTTCGGGCGGTCAGGCCGGTGCCGAAAGCGGCAAGCTCACCGTTATGTGTGGCGGTGACGCAGATATATTTGAAAAAGTAAAACCTGTCATCGCATGTTATGCCGCCAAGGTTATTCTGATCGGCGGATCAGGTGCCGGACAGCTGACTAAAATGGTCAACCAGATTTGTATTGCCGGATTGGTTCAGGCCTTATCAGAGGCGATTAATTTTGGTCAGCGCGCTGATCTGGATATGGATAAGGTACTGGAAGTCATTTCCGGTGGCGCGGCGCAATCATGGCAAATGGTCAATCGCGGCACAACCATGTCAGCAGATAAGTTCGATTTCGGCTTTGCCCTTGACTGGATGATCAAGGATTTGGGTATGTGCATGGAAGAAGCCAAGAAAAACGGCTCAAGCTTACCAGTAACCGCATTAGTCGCGCAATATTATGCCCAGCTTTCTGATCGTGGCTTTGGCCGTAATGACACCTCAGCATTGATCAAATTGCTTCGCTAGCAGAACCGTCAAGCCGAATTAAAGCGTGGCATCAAGCGCGGTAATAGCAATGGCCGCGTTTGCCGCTTCTGCGCCTTTTTTGACAAAATGATCAGCAAAAAACGCAATCATTTCTGGGTTTTCCTGAAAATTATGAGGCGTTAAAACAACCGATAATACCGGCACGCCAGTATCAAGTGTTGCCCGCATCAGCCCATCAATAACCGATGAAGATACAAAATCATGGCGATAGATACCGCCATCAACAACAAAGGCGCATCCGGCAATCGCCGCGTATTTGCCGCTTTCTGCCAGTTTTTTGGCCACTAATGGGATTTCCAACGCACCCGGAACATCAAATACATCAATCTGATCAGCTGGAATAATTTGCTGAAATCCGGTCAATGCCTGATCAACAATATCACTATGCCAGTTTGCTTTGATAAACGCATAACGTGTTGTGGATGGTGAAGCGCCCATGGGTTTAGTCTCCTATTCGAGGGATGAAGCCATAATAAATAGCTCTTGATATATAGGTAGGTAATCCAGACAGATTAAGCAAGCCATCTAGTTGCTATATTTTGTCTCATCTTCGATTTCCGGGGGTTGATGCGCGGTGATGTGAATTGCCCCACCTGTCCATGGGGTGATAGTAACCAGACAGCTATGTGCCGCCGGCCCTTGTGCTAACGAAGATGTCCCGATATCCGGCGTTAGAACGTTCGGATTACCGTGCTTGCAAGACAGTTCACCGTCAAAATCCGGATCATACCACGCCCCTGTGCTGACCAGTATGACACCAGCCATAATATCATCATCCAGAACAGCACCGCATATCATGGAACCGCGATTGTTTGATATATGCACCAGATCGCCGTCATTAATACCGCGACTAGCCGCATCTGCGGGATTGATCATCATGGGTTCATGGCCGTGTATCCTGCTCGCCACACTTACCTTGCCGTGATCCAGCTGGGAATGCAGTTTATTATGCGGCTGATTATTAATCATATGCAACCGCCCCCCCAGATCAGCGGCGCCAAGCCATTCATCCGGCTCTTGCCAGTACGGCATACCCGGAAAATCATCCAGACCAAAACCGGCTATCCGTTCGGACGATATCTCAATCCGGCCAGATGGTGTTTGCAAAGGGTGTTTTTCGGGATCGTCACGAAAATCTTTGAGCAAAACCATCGGTTCATCCTGTTCGGGCAGAACAAACCAGCCTTGTTCCCGAAACGTATCATAATCCGGCATGACCTTGCCGTGGCGGGATAACGATTGCCGTGACATATCATACAGCCATCTTTGCCATTCTTCGGCATCCCTACCTTCGGTAAAGGCATCAACGCATCCCATTTGTTCCGCGATACCGGATAGTATCTGATAGTCATCACGCGCCTGCCCCACCGGTGCTATTGACTGATCCATAGAAACAACATGATTATCACGCGGTGACATGGCGATATCCTGCCGTTCCAGTGTGGTCGTGCATGGCAGAACAATATCGGCAAACTTGGCATTAGCATTCCAGCACCATTCATGAACAATAATCGTTTCCGGTTTTTGCCATGCTTTCACCATGCGTTGCAAATCCTGATGATGGTGAAACGGATTGCCGCCAGCCCAATACATCAAACGGATATCCGGATAGGAATATTCGCCGCCATTATAACGGAATTGTTGCCCCGGATGCAGTAACATATCGCTAATTCTTGCCACTGGAATAAACTGGCCAATAGCGTTTTTACCTTGCGGTAAGGCCGCGAATTCCAGATGGTTGATATTATGGCCAATCGCGTTTAATGCCGAATAGCCCATACCAAAACCGCCACCGGGCAACCCGATCTGGCCAATCAGCGCCGCCAGAACAATGCCTGCCCAGTATGGCTCCTCGCCATATTGCTGACGGGTTAGCGACCAGCTGAGGCTTATCATTGTCCGCTGGTTTGCCATCCGCCGTGCCAGATTGATCATATGTCCGGCTGGAATACCAGTAATCGCCGCCGCCCAGTCCGCGGTTTTTTCAATGCCATCTGTCCGCCCCATAACATAATCAGCAAACGGCGAAAAACCCGTGGTATAGCGATCAACAAATGCCTTATCATATAAATCTTCGGCGATCAGAGTATGGCATAATGCCAGCATCATGGCGGTATCCGTATTCGGGCGAATAGGCATCCACTCGGCATCAAGCTGATCTATCATGTCCTGCCGCAATGGTGAGATATTGACAAAAGACACGTCATTATCCGCCGCCATTTGCATAGATGAACGTTGAATATGATTGCCTAACCCGCCTTGTCCTATCTGGCCATTTTTGGCGGGAATACCGCCAAAGGCAACAAATAGCTCTGTGTTTTCGATTACCGAACGCCAGCTTGTCTGGTGATAGATATGATCACGAAAATTGCCAATTACATGCGGCACTATGACTTCTGCCGCCGCAAAGCTGTATGTATTTACGGATTTGGTATAGCCGCCAACGCAATTCAGAAAACGGTGAATCTGGCTCTGGGCATGGTGGAACCGGCCAGCGCTAGCCCAGCCGTAAGAACCGGCAAAAATAGACTCATTCCCATGATCACCAATAACACGCCGAAGCTCATCAGCGACCAGTTGCTCGGCTTTTTGCCAGCTGACGGCAACAAAACGGTCACGGCCACGCTGTTCAGGTTTGCTGTCATCTGTCTTACCATCAATCTTATCAAGCCAGCTTTTCCTGACCATCGGTGCGGTAATGCGGGTTGGGTGATCCAGCACATCGATAATCCCCTCACCTATGGGAGATGGGTCTTTATCGGTTTTAAGTGGGTTTAATCCCGTCACCTGATCATTTTCCACGGTAACGGTAAAGCTCCCCCAATGGCTGGACGTTAATAACGGCCGCCGCATATCGGATGCTTTGTTCTGGATGTCATTTTGATCATCGGTCATGGCTTATGATGTCGCAAAATGATTATCCAGTAAAGTCAAAATGAAGCCGGATTATATCCCATTTGCCCATAGCCCAACCGTGTGATTATGTTCTGCACTAGCATCTAGAACCGGCGCTATATCGCGGGTTTTATCGGCATGGGTATTCTGGGATATATCCCAGCCTAATGATAATAAAATAGGTGCTAATGTTTTGTTATCAGGACATAGGCTCGCGTCAAAATAGCGCCATGTGCCGTGATCAATCTGGCCATATACCTGCGCGTTATGGAAATCCGCAAAGGTAACATGATCCAGTTTTTGTACACATGACCGGATGAACTGATGCGGCGGCTCTGTCATTGGCGTTAGCACATCTTCGGGTTGTCTGGCATCAACATCAACATGGCGATACCGGTCAATATTACAAAGCGCATCCGGATCAAGTATCACCATGGACGTATTCTTGCCAAAAGCAATGGTTCGGGGCGGCTCACCTAATGGCTGATCATTATCAAGAAACTCAAAATGAATGGTTTTATTGCGTACTTGTGACCATGAAAAAAACAAATCGGGAATGCCGGTAAAAGCTTCTATATTGTGATAAAGCAAATCATCCACGGCTTTATAGCGCTGTGTTGACAGACCTCTATTCCATGCTCTTTCTACTGTTTGCGATGGCGCGGTAATGACAAAAAACAGATACACCACATCACCAAATCGGGTGAGCAAGTTGCTTTGATAGCCGCCTTCGGCATTCGTATCAAAACTGTCAAAACGAAACCGGTCAATCAACAGATGCGGCATGGTTCCTGCCGCTGCTTTTTCTGCCATATATTGATCCAGTTTGCGGTCAATCATCGTCAGCTCATGTCCGGTCAGCATGGCGGCATATTTGTAATCCGCCCCAAGCGCGGTATAATCGATCAGATATTTGCGCCAGTAATCCGGTGATATCACCGCATAATCAGCCCAGCTCGTATTCAGCTTATCCGCTAATTGTTGCTGTTTCGGGCGAAGCGTGCTTTTGCCAGCGGCTGATGCGCCTTTGGTATTCATCACCACTGGCTTTGCTTGCGGCGGCAGAAAACGAAACCCCTCAGCGGTGGCGGCTTGATCAAAATCATCTGACATCATTGCCCTGACCTGCTTACTGCCGTAATCATGAATGACCAGCCGGCTAGCCAGATCAACCATCATGTCCAGATCAGATATCAGCCGTCCCTGTCGTCCCATCATAGCGCCGCCCAGCCGGGTCAGCGCAGAATAACATGCCGCCGCAATGCTATGTTTAGGCAATGATCTGGCATCGTCTGTCCAGATAGCTAACCGGCTATCATCATCACGCCTAACCGATATTGGCTTTGGTTTTAATAATCCGAAAAACCGCGTTTTGCCTGTCATTTCCACCATCAGAGTCCGGGTGAGAATATCATGCAATTCCGCCTGAATTTGCGTTTTTATACGGTCGAATTGATGTCGGTAAATATCCAGTTTCGGGGAAATATGCCGCTGATAGATAATATCCACCATTGATCGCAACGATATGCCCAAATCCGCGTAATTAGGGCCATCAGGCACATATAGATCAGATGTTACCCGTAACAGCAATTCATGAATGATCAACCGGTCAACAGAAAGACACGCTAATTCGGTTTCTGGCAAACCACATAACCGGCTAGCCTCACAAGCGGCATGATAACTAACCGCACCATTATCAGGTTGAAACAGCGTGATTAATGGCTTCAGATGTGGCGGGATAGATGACGAGATACCCGGATTCCATGCATGAGCTTCATGTTCTGGATCGGAATATCTCGCCATCATCCGTTGTTATGCTTTGCCGCGCATCTTCCGCAATCCAAACTGAATTCCCGGCAATAGGATCAGAATGACAGCGCAAATGGTAATCGGCCCGGCTATCGGTCTTGTGAAGAAAATGGTAGGCGTTTCGTATTGCAACAAAGTCTGGCGCAAAGTTGGCTCAGCAATCGGCCCCAGAACAATAGCCAGAACCGCCGGTGCAACCGGATAATCAAGTATCCGCAAGAAAAACCCGCCAAATCCGACCAGAACCATTAACCAGACATCAAACATGTCCATATAAGCGGCATAAGTTCCAACTAGCGAAAGCACGAAAATGGTCGGTGACAGAATGGTAAATGGCATCCGCAGCATCCATAAAAATACCGGAATAAACAGAATATTAACCGTCACAGCCACAAAATTGGAAATATAAAACGATCCGATTAATGGCCAGACAAAATCAGGCTGATTAGTAAACAGCAATGGCCCCGGCTGTAGCCCCCAGATCACCATACCGGCCAGCAATACCGCTGTTGTGGGTGATCCCGGAATACCAAGTGTCATCATCGGCAACATGGCACCAGTCGATGCCGAATTATTCGCCGCCTCCGGCGCGGCCACGCCATCAACCTCACCCTTGCCGTATTTGCTCGGGTCTTTTGAGGTCATTTTGGTTATACCATACGCCATCAATGATCCCGGTGTTGCACCCGCCGCTGGCAGAATACCAACAAAGAAACCAATGAATGATCCGATCAATGTTCCTTTCCACGCGCCTTTAAACTTTTTCATTGCATATACGATACTGGCGAAGTTCACTTCCACTTTGGACATGGATGACCCGTAACGGGTGTTATTAATCGTCCAGAGCATCTCACCAATGCCGTAAATACCAATAGCCAGAACAAGGAAACGTATTCCGTGTGAGAACCCCTGAATATCAAAAAAGATCAGTCTTGGTTCACCGGAAATAATATCAAACCCGACCGCTGATAATGCCAATCCGAAACAGATGGAAAATATCGTTTTCGGAAAATCATCACCACCAAGTCCGGCAAAGGTAGCAAACGCCAGAAGCATAAGGGCAAAAATCTCAGGGTTACCGAAATTCAGCGCAACAGAGGCAAGCACCGGCGCAAAACCCGTAAACAGAATGTTGGAAATCGTAGCACCAACAAAAGACGCTAGCGCCGCCGCCATTAAGGCTACATGCGCTTTCCCCTGCATCGCTAATGGCCGACCGTCAAATGTGGTCGCCACCGCCGTTGATGCCCCCGGAATGCCAAGCGTAATCGACGATATCGCCCCCCCATACATAGCCCCATAATATATGGATGCCAGAAAGATCATAGGTGAGGTCGCACCACCGGTAAAACCCTGAATAACAAAAGTAAAAGGAAGAAGAATAGCAACGCCGTTTACAGACCCGAGTCCGGGCATAGCGCCAACAAACAGACCAATAACAACCCCAATAATGGCTAATCCCAGATTCACCGGTTCTAGCGCTATCATTATGCCTTCAAATAGATGACCGAGTACTTCCATTTTTTTGAATTCCCCCGAATTTACTTTAATTATTTATAATTTATAGAAAGATGTCATAAAGCGGTATGAACAACGGCTCCAGATATCCTTTTGGTAAAACAATCCGCATCGCCACATCGAAAAAGAAAAAGCTAACGACTGGCAACGACGTGGAAATAATCATTGTTAATAGCCAGGTATGCCGTCCAAGAAATTTCAGATAGTAAATCATGAACAGGAATATGGCGCCGTAGAAACCGGCAAGATGTATCATGACGAGAAAGCCAATAAGCCCTCCACCCACGGTAAGAAACATTTTTTTACCGTAATCATCAAGAAAAGGTTCTTCGGATACGGATTGCGGCGACCGTTTAAGCACCCAGTTTATTCCGATCCATATTGTGCAAATCAGCATGATGAAACCGAGCCAGAATGGCCAGAAACCGCTTCCGGGCGTGCCGGTTTCATCAAATCCGATATTGGCAAAGCGGGGAACACTCGGATTCCATGCCGGTGGATCCCCGCTTTTCCACATAAGATATATAGAGAATATCCCCAAAATAAACGCAGTTATAATTTCTGCACGACGCATTAGTTTCTCCCCCTATATACCTTATGTAAATTGTTTATTGAATAGCGCCTGAAGCACGAAGAATGGTTTCGTGATTTGAACGCTGAAGCTTCCAGTATGCCATGAGGTCGTCACCAGATAACAACTCACCCATCAGTGACTTTTTGCTTTTGTAGTCCTGCCAGTCATCTGACGCATAAACCTGTTCAAACAGATTTGTGTAATAGGCTTCTGCTTCGGCAGACATACCCGGTGCACCAACAACTGAACGCTGCATGAAGTAGCTGAAATCAACACCCTTTTCACGCAAGGTCGGTACATCAGGGAACAATGGCAGACGTTCATCAGTGAATGCAACCAATGCAATCATGTCACCTGATTCGTAGAAACCAAGCGCTTCTGAAGGGTTGTTAACCGATGAATTGATCTGCTTACCAGCAACGTCCTTGGCAACAGCACCCCCGCCCTTATACGGAATGTACTTCATGGATAGGCCATAATTATCATTCAGGAAGTCTGTAATGATATTATCTTCGGAATTTGATCCCGTGCCACCCATGACCCAGTTTTTGCCTTCTGATTTGGCAACGTCCAGCCATTCTTCAAATGTGGTGATGCCACTGTCCTTATGAACCCAAAGCAGGAATGTATCTTCGGCCATCCGTGCAACCGGTGCAAATGTTAGCACATCAACATCCAGACCGGGTTGACGTAATGGGGTTGTGTAGAATGAGTTCAGTGTCACCATGATCGTATGATCAGGATCATTAGCTGATTTAGCCGCAATCAGTGCTTCTGCACCGGAACCACCAGATTTATTGGTAGGAACAAGCGGACGATTTGCTAAATCTTCTTTTTCAACAATTGCCTGCATAAGCCGTGCCATTTTATCAGCACCGCCACCTTTACCGGCCATAATGATGAAATCGATAGGTTTGTTAGGTTTCCAGCCATGCCCATCTGCTTGCGCAAATCCTGACATTACTGAAAGTGTCATACCAGCGGCGACAAAGCCGGTGGCCATCTTTTTTAAAATGCTCATGTTTTCCTCCTTTAGAGCGATTTCGTTATTATTATTAATTAAACTGATTGACGTATAAATATATCCCTCAGTTTAATAAAAAGTGAAAATGTGCAATCTGTAAATTTTTACAATTTACTTAATCAAACATTAACACTAATGCACCAAGACTAATGGCCGTGATGCATTATCGACAAAATGCTGGGTTACTCCCCCTAATACTCTCTCAAAATATTGATTATTGCCATATGCACCCAGAATAACAATATCGGCTTCACAAGATGCACTGACTTTCATTAATGACCCACCAATTGAACCTGATTGCTTAACCATGATAATATCTGAAACAATATCATGTTCCGCCAGATAGGATTGCAATTCTTCGGGATTGCTTTCAACCTGACCATTATCAACTGTTAAAATGCTTAATTTTTTGGCTATTTTCATTAACCATAATGTCTGGGCAACGGCGCGGGTGGATTCAATCGAACCATCCCAGCATAATGCCACATGCCCAAACCCGTCACTATCCTGCCCCGGCATGCTATCATCACACATATAAACCGGCCTGCCCGTATGAAACAACGCCGTTTTAAGTGTATTTGCACCCAGATTCCGGTCAATTTCGGGTTTAGCCACAACAATAATATCCGATAACCGGCCATGCCGCCGCACCACATCAACCTGACGGCCTTCTGCTTCGATGAAATGGGCGGAAACCGTATTAGCTACCGGTGTTTCAGACATGGCAACGCCAGCCGAAGCACAAATCCGCTCGACTTCCCCGCGCATAGCCGTTTCAGCCATATTAAGGACGGAGGCGGATTGCGTCATGATCTGCTTTTTCATATCGCGCGACATGGGCACGCCAAACGGCAACATGTCTTCGGGACGCAAACGGCAATGGGTGACAATAATATGAGCATTGGTTGCTTTAGCCAAAGATATGGCGTGGCATAAAACACGTTCTGCATTGCCATCGTCTCTGACAGGAACAACTATCCTGTTTATCATTGTCACCTCCCTTATTTAAACAGGTCTGTTTTTAAATCAGACCCATTATTTTAGAATAAGCCTTCGATAAGACCATCATCATTAATATGAATACTTTCAGCTGCAGGCACTCTTGGCAAGCCCGGCATGGTCATAATCTCACCACAGACGACCACAACAAAACCAGCACCAGCAGAAAGCCGAACTTCACGGATAGGCAAGCTATGGCCAGTTGGCGCACCGCGTCTGTTCGGATCAGTGGTAAAGCTGTATTGCGTTTTAGCCATACATACCGGTAAGTTGCCGTAACCCTGTTCTTCCCATGATTTCAGCTGATCGCGTATTTTCTGATCGGCAATAACCTCATCCGCTCTGTAAATTTCTTTGGCGATTGTTTCGACTTTTTCGAATAATCCCATTTCAATCGGGTAAAGCGGCTTATAGTTTGATGGTGATGATTCAATCATTTTCACAACTGTATTGGCCAGTTCCTCAGAACCGGCGCTACCATCAGCCCAGTGACGACAGACAATCGCTGTTCCACCTTGATTTTGAACAAAGTTTTGCAGTGCCTCAATCTCAGCATCGGTATCACTGTAAAAATGGTTGATCGCAACAACAGCCGGAACACCGAATTTCTGGATATTTTCCATGTGACGGCCAAGGTTAGGACAACCGCGCTTAACCGCTTCCACGTTTTCCGTACCCAGATCAGCCTTAGCAATACCGCCATTCATCTTCATGGCGCGAACCGTGGCGACAATAACCGTTGCATCCGGCTTTAATCCTGCCTGACGACATTTGATATCAAGGAACTTTTCAGCACCCAGATCAGCACCGAAACCAGCCTCAGTCACAACATAATCAGCCAGCTTTAATGCGGTTTTTGTCGCAATAACCGAATTACAACCATGGGCGATATTGGCAAAAGGCCCGCCATGCACAAATGCCGGATTGTTTTCCAGCGTTTGCACCAGATTAGGCTGCATCGCCTGTTGCAACAGCACAGTCATTGCACCATCGGCCTTAATATCGCGGCAGAATACCGGACTACGGTCACGGCGATAGGCCACAATGATATCACCCAGACGGCGTTCCAGATCAGCCAGATCATCAGCAAGGCACAAAATAGCCATGACTTCGGAAGCCACGGTAATATCAAAACCAGCTTCACGCGGGAAACCGTTAGCAACACCGCCAAGGCTACAATTAATCTGGCGCAACGCCCGATCATTCATATCAAGAACACGGCGGAAAGCCACACGGCGGATATCAATATCCTGCTCATTCCCCCAGTAGATGTGATTATCAATCAACGCGGCCAGCAAGTTATGCGCTGATGTAATCGCATGAAAATCACCGGTAAAGTGCAGGTTCATTTCTTCCATTGGCACGACCTGTGAGTAACCGCCACCGGCGGCGCCACCTTTCATCCCGAAACATGGGCCGAGCGAGGCTTCACGGATACAGATAGCAGCTTTTTTGCCAATCCGGTTCAATCCATCACCAAGCCCAACTGTTGTTGTTGTCTTGCCCTCACCTGCTGGTGTCGGGTTAATTGCCGTTACCAGAATCAGTCTGCCGTTTTCGCGTCCATCAAGGCTTTTGATAAAGCTTTCAGACACTTTGGCC
>JABIWM010000087.1 GCA_018701255.1 Alphaproteobacteria bacterium
CGGCATCAGCTTGTGCATCAGGAGCGGTGCTTGTGTTATCCGCATCATTTGCATCAGCCGCTTTTGTGCGCGGGGAAGCCTTACGGCGGGAAGCCGGTTTGTTGCTGGCTTCTTTCGCATCACTGGCATCCGCATCAGTAGGATTGGCATCAGTATTCTGATCTGCACCAGTACCAGCATCTGTCTTATCTTGTGCTGGCTTACGCCCCCGTGACCGTCTTGGTTTTGCCGGTTTGTCTGTATTTTCCGGGTTTGTCACGGATGATGCTGTATCGTCATGTTTTCCTGCCGCCTGTGCTGGCTCGGCGTCTGATGCTGTATTGGCATTATTTTCATCTGACGTGCCAGTATCACCATTTTCAGAAGCAGATGTTTCCACGTTCTCATCGTCGCGGCGATTGCGTCTACGGCCGCCTCTTTTACCCCGGCGGCGGCGACGTTTTGGCTTTGATTCGTCATCATCATCGCTATCAGTGGGTGAGGTCGGTGTTTGGGTTGACTGGTTATTATTGGCCTTATCAGCCTTTGGTTCGGCGTTTGTATCAGCCCGTGCGTTTGTTTTGGAATCCGAACGTGTATCACTCTTGGGTTTTCTGCGTTCCTGCGGTTCGGGTTTTTCAGAAATACCATCAAAACGGATATCCGGCGGCAACAGGCTGTTATCCTGTTCCAGAACGATGTTCATGTCATACCGTGATTCCAGATCAACAATCAGATCACGCTTATGGTTGAGAATATAAAGCGCGACTTCTGCGGCCATGGCCACGGTCAGCTTTTTGCGGGATTTTCTGGCGGCTTCTGCCTCAATCTGATGAATAATGGCTAGTGCCGCGCTTTCAACAGATCGGATACGGCCGGTGCCGTGGCAATGCGGGCATAGATCAGATACCGCTTCGTTAAGGCTGGGGCGGAGCCGCTGGCGGGACATTTCGAGCAATCCAAACTGGCTGATACTGCCAATCTGTACCCGCGCCCGATCAGATTTCATGGCTTCTTTCAGCTTGCGTTCAACGGTGTTGCGGTTGCGGTTGACTTCCATATCGATAAAATCAATGACAACAAGCCCGGACAGATCACGTAATTTCAGCTGGCGGGCAATTTCTACCGCCGCCTCAACATTGGTTTTCAGTGCGGTTTCTTCGATATTGCGTTCCCGCGTAGCTTTGCCGGAATTGACATCAATCGCCACCAATGCTTCTGTCTGGTTCATCACAATATAACCGCCGGATTTCAGCGTGACTTCGGGGTCATAGATAGCGGTCAGCATGTTTTCCACGCGATGCGCTTGAAACAGGTGATTTACCTCATCCTTATATTGTGTGATTTTTTTCACATGAGTCGGCATGAGATTTTTCATGTGGGCGCGCGCCGCTTTATAGCCGTCTTCGCCCTCAACAATAATTTCCTCAATATCCGATGTGTAGTAATCGCGGACAGCCCGCTTGATCAGATTGCCTTCTTCGTGAATAATTGATGGCGCGTTGGATTCCAGCGTTTTTTCTCTGATATCGTTCCACTGCCGCAACAGATAATTATAGTCACGGGTGATTTCGGCCTTGGTTCGTTTGGAACCGGCGGTGCGAACAATCACGGCCATGCCGGTTGGTACGTTCAGTCCATTAACAATGGTTTTGAGCTTTTTGCGGTCAGCAGGATCACTGATTTTGCGGCTAACGCCGCCATTGTGATAGGTGTTCGGCATCAGAACGCAATAGCGGCCAGCCAATGACATATAGGTGGTTAGCGCCGCACCTTTATTGCCGCGTTCTTCTTTCACGACTTGCACCAGAAGAATCTGGCGGCGTGAGATGACTTCCTGAATGCTGTAATGCTTGCGGAATTTATCAAACCGCCGCTTACGCTCTCTTTCGTCATCTGCTTCGAAATCGGAACCGTTATCGCCGTCATTATCGTCAGATGAGTTGTCATCTGCGCCAGTTTCTTCATCAGAATCGCTGTCGCTATTGGCGGCCATGCTATCAGCGTCAGCATCAGAAACGGTTTCCGTTTTTGTTTCCGTTTTTGTTTCTGTTTTTGATTCAGGGTCGGTGTCTTTATCGGAATGATCGCTTTGATCAGCAAGTAATTTTTCGCGATCTTCGACAGGTATCCGGTAATAATCAGGATGGATTTCACTAAAGGGAAGGAAGCCTTGCCGATTACCGCCATATTCAACAAAAGCCGCTTGCAATGATGGTTCGACTCTGGTGACTTTGGCCAGATAGATATTGCCTTTTAATTGTTTGCGGTGGCTGGTTTCGTAATCGACATCCTCGACAACATTTTCATTCAGCAGAACAACACGCGTTTCGTCTGTCTGACGAGCGTCTATCAAGAGTTTTTTGGACATAAGAATAACTTTCTGTATCATCGCATGCCGGATGGGTTCCCCCGCGTAGCATGGATGAAAAATGAGCCAGATGGCGGCTAATCATGCGCGGTTGACTGGCAACAGATAGCGGCCGGCGATATATCGCCTGCGTCGCATGTGGTCTGTTGTGAGTGCCGAATAGCATGGTATTGCGCCCTGGTTGAGGAGAAACCCCGTTTCTCCGTTGTTTACAAATAATCATTGGCAACATCATGGCAATGATATGGCCGTTGATCCACATATACCGTTTTCGCACAAGCACCATAGCTATGCGGAAAAGGCGTTGGAAAAGCCGCTTTCGGGTATCGTTACCTTGAGCGCTTTTTATCTCAGCCAGATAGGGTTTTTTTCTGTTCGCGGTTTCGTTTACGTCCAGATATGCTATCTGCGAAGAATTCCATATCTATCTTTATATCCCTTCGTAACATGATATACAATGAAAAAACTAAATGCTGGAACGACATCGCCAGAGTTGGTATTTTTGTTGGAGCTGATGAATAAGCCGTATGGAAAAGGAAGCCTAAATTGGATATGAACGCAATATACCGAAGGCTGGCCATTCGGCTTGTATCTATTCTGGTGTTTATACTGGTGATCCTGCCCGTTATGTCATGGAATATGGCGGTGGCGGAACCGTTGTATATTTCTGATTTACGAAGCGGCCAGCTGGAAAATGCCTCACGGCTAGTTATTGAAACATCTGATCCGGTGCCGGTGCGAATGTTGTTGCTGGTTGACCCGCACCGGTTAGTCATTGATTTTCCGGAAAGCCGTTGGCGTGTTGAAAATAGAGGCATATCCGGTGCTTTATCCGCGCCATTGATCAATAGCTACCGTTATGGCGTGCCTGCGCCTAATGTATCACGGCTGGTTTTTGATCTGGATGGCCCGGCCGTGCCTGAACAGATTTTCTGGCTTCCCCCGCGTGATGGCCGGCACCGGCTGGTTATTGATCTGGCTGATCGGGGTGAAACGTCGTTCCGGTTAGTAGCGCGGGCTTTGCTGGATAATCAGAATCTGTCACTGCCATCAACGACATCGGCGCAAACAGTCAATGCGCCAAATGGCCAGACAGATAATCGCACCGCCAGTGCATCAAGAGTACCCATCCCCATCAAGCGGCCACCGCCGCCTATTCTGGCAACCACTGTCAGCACCTATACCGGTCAAGTCGAAGTGCCAGCACATCGGCCAGTCGAACCGCTAAAGACAGAACGCAAATGGATTGTTTTTATTGACCCGGGGCATGGCGGCAAAGACCCCGGTGCCATCAGTTTAAATGGCCACAAAGAAAAAGATATTGTGCTCATGGCGGCGCGGGAATTAGCCCGGCAACTGGAAGCCACCGGTCAGGTCAGGGCGATTATGTCCAGAAATAGCGATAAGTTTTTGCACCTGCGCAAACGGATTGAGCTGGCACGACTGCATCAGGCCGATATATTCATATCTATTCATGCCGATGCCGCCCGCTCAACCAAAGCCCGTGGCGTGTCGGTGTTTACGCTGTCTGATAAAGCATCTGATAAAGAAGCCGCTTATCTGGCATCCAGAGAAAATAAAGCGGATTTAGTCGGGGGGCCTGATCTGGGGGTGACTGATCCCGAAATTACGCCAGCATTGCTGAGCATTTTTCAGCGCGAAGCGATGAACCAATCTAGTGAATTGGCACATCAGTTGATACAGGAATTTGACGGTCTGCCAACACTGGATCGTGGGCACCGGTTTGCCGGATTTGCGGTTTTGAAATCACCAGATATTCCATCTGTTCTGATTGAAATGGGGTTTTTAACCAATTCGCAGGATGAACGCTATCTGACCACGGAATCCTATCGCCAAGAAATTATGCTCAGAGTGACCAAAGCTGTGCTTACATTCCTTGAAAATAATCAGGATAATGCCAGCGTGAATATTCAACTTGCTGAATAAATCCCGCGTCTACCATAAAAAAGTCATTTTTGCAGGATATGTGGTGAAGCCATGGTCAGGGGTGTTATGACGCGCGAATTATGATAAGCATGATTAAAATATAATATATGTCGTGATTATGTGTCTTATAACACGGATATCAGGCCGGAATTGAAGCCATTAAGTTAAGCCATTAGCTAAAGC
>JABIWM010000088.1 GCA_018701255.1 Alphaproteobacteria bacterium
CTAACGGTTGATCATGCGCCAGACGGTTGGAAAGATAATCATGGCCAGAACCAGTTTCAGCAAATCACCAATGATGAACACACCAAAACCAGCCGTCACAACAACCCCGAATGATGCCGGTGCCATCATGACATTCAACCAGATCAAGCCCGGCACATAAAGCACCAGATTTCCGGCCAGCATGGCAAGCCCGGTGCCAACATCATTGCGATCCCAGCCGCGTTCCGCCAGCCAGCCCGTGACATAAGCCGCCCCAACAAATCCGAACAGATAGCCCGCCGTATAGAGCGTAAATGGATGCGCCCATGTCCGCATTTCTGCAAAAACCGGAAAATACATGCCTTCCAGACAATACGCTATCGCCGCTAATGCCCCCAGACGTGAACCCAACGCCATGCCCACAATCAACACGGCAAATGTCTGACCGGTGATAGGAATAGGGCTAGCCGGAAAGCGAAAGGATAATTGCGCCATGGCAGCGATAAACAGGCTACCAGCCAGCACTAATACGGTCTTTCGCAAAACACTGTTATTGGCAAAAACACCCGGCAAAATATGCTGGGATAACGTGGAATATGTCGCTGATGACATGATCATTTCCTTTCAATATTACATATTAATATATGCAGGCCATTTACCTGCACCATGTTTATAAACCTATCCTGACTTTATAACACAAACCATAAAGCCCGGAAAATAATATCTCATATTGCCTTAATATCGGGGGCTTTAATATCGGGGCTTTAATACCACGCATCCGGCAATTCGCTTTTCCGGCGGTCAACAAAATCTGTTAATGCCTCCCGCAAGGCTTCATCCATAGCAGGCGGGCTATATTCCGTTAGCATCTGTTTCCATTGATCATGGGCACGCATGCGCATATCCTTGCCGCCACGTTCTTCCCAGCTTTCTACATTTTCGCTATCACTTAGCTTGGGTTCATAAAACGCTGTGGAATAATTCCGCATCGTATGGGCTGATCCCAGAAAATGTCCACCTGCCGGTACTTCGTCATAAGCATCTCTGGCCATGGCTTCATCGCTGGTATCAAGTCCCTGATTTAACACTTTCTGATAACTGCCTAGCCGGTCTGCATCCATGATCAGCTTTTCAAACCCGACACATAATCCGCCCTCTAGCCAGCCAGCGGAATGCAGAACAAAATTCGCCCCAGCCAGCATGGTAGAATGCATCGAATCCGCTGATTCATACGCGGCTTGCGCGTCTTCTATCTTTGATGCGGTCAATGATCCGCCACAACGCAAGGGCAAACCCAGCCGCCGTGCCAGCTGGCCAATAGCATAATTTGATATCACCGGCTCCGGCATCCCAAAGGTTGGCGCGCCGGATTTCAATGACATGGATGACAGAAAGTTCCCCAATACAAATGGCGCCCCAGCATGAACCAATTGCGCATAAGCGCAAACCATCATGGCTTCGGCCATGGCTTGCACCACACTAGCGGCGGTTGATACCGGCCCCATTGCCCCCGATAAAATAAATGGAACAACAACAATACCCTGCCCGCGCCCACAATAAACACGGATGGATTCCGTCACGACTTTATCAATCAGCAAAGGCGAATTGGTATTCACATTGCCCATAATCACACAATGCTTATCCATGACATCACGGCCGAACACGATTTCTGCCATATCAACGCTATCCTGCGCCCGGCTCATTTCCGTGATAGCACCTAAATGCGGTTTATCCGATAACGTCATATGTGCAAGCAACATATCCAGATGCCGCTTACTAACCGGAATATCACAAGGCTCACATGTCACGAACCCCCCATGATGCAAATAGGGATGCATATAGGTTAACCGCACCAGATCACGGAAAGCCGCGATATCACCATAACGCCGGCCTTCCTCCAGATCACGAACAAATGGCGCACCATAGATCGGGGCAAATACCTGACTATCGCCGCCAATCACAACCGATTTGGCCGGATCACGCGCCAGTTGTGTAAATTGTGACGGAGCTTTCCGGCAGAGATCACGAATCCAGTCAGCTGAGGCACGAACAATATCGCCATCAACCGTTGCGCCATGTTGTTTCCAGAGCGCGATTGATGCCGGATCATCACGGAAAGCAATGCCAATATCCTCAATCAGCCAGTCAACCTGCTGTTCCAGTTTTTCGATCTGTTCCATATCCAGCGGATCAAAAAACGGCAATACCCGTTTGACATAGGGTGCCGCGCCAACCTGATCGTCTTTTCCGCCTCTTGCCCGCGAAGATGACCCACGTCTAGCCATGCCATGCTCCCATTTCAAATCCCGTCACAACCATGTGTGCGTGATTCTATTGCAATATCACATCCGCCAAGGTTTTCGGATAATGTGTTATCTGTTCATACCCATCATCTGTGATAATAAAACTATCCCCGACTTGCGCCCGAAAATGTTCCGTTGAAACAGACCCGTCAATCGCGAATACCATGCCCGGTTGCAATATGGTTTTATCCCCTGTGACTAATTGCGGGCTTTCCAGATAGCTGTAACCTGTCGCTCTGCCGCATCGAAACGGGTATGAAAATCCAGCATCCTGAATAACCTTGGCATAGGCGGCGTGAACATCTTCGGCCATGACCCCGGGGCGAAGCGCATCAAGCGCGGCTTGTTGGCTTTCCACCGCAACATTGTAAATATCAATCTGGCTAGGGTCAGCGACTTCTTCGATCCAGAATGTCCGGTCAAAGCCAAGTTTAAATCGGTGAAAACTTGTCATTCCGCAAAAGCATAAAAATACCGGCTCGCCTTTTTTCATGATCCGGTTCGTTGCCCGATGATGCGTTCTGGTGATCATATCACCAGATGCCATGATCTGAAGAAAATGAATATTTGGTGACATATCCGCATCATCATAATGGCTTGCCAGCAATTCTGCGGCTTTTTCTGTTCCGGCTTTAGCGGTAGCAAGAGCAACCACATATTCCGGCACCCCGTCACCAATCGCATCACGGCCAGCTATCATCATGGCATGGGCGACCTGTCCGGCATGGCGCGCCATTTTCAGCTCATCGCCGGATTTGATCAGCCGCATCCGGCTTAATATCGGCATTGCTGATACCAGATGTTCAGATGCGATTTGTGTCTGTATATACCGGTATACCGATAGCGGCATATGATCCGGTTCGATGGCAACATGTTTTGCGCCAGCGATATGGGACGGAATATGCTGTCGCCATTCATCGCCCTCGCCATCATTCCATGCGGCGATACGGTCAACCATTGCGGCGTCTTTCGCCGTGTTCAGATCAATAGTCGGGGTGATCAGTAATGTGTCACCATTATCATGGATAATCAGAATAGTTGGTCGTCCGAATTCCATATGCAGATAATCATAATAACCGGTCAGATAATAGACATTGTCATCATCGGTAATCAACGTGACGTTAATATTCGCCGCTTTCATATATTCGCATAATTGCTGTTGGCGTGCCGTATATATGGTCATGATATCGCGTCTCCATCAACTGGCAACCGGTCGCGCACCAATGCCGACCAAAGGTTAGTGCCGATACCCAGTAATTCATCATTAAAGTCATAATCATCAGAATGTAAAGGCTGGCCATGCGTGCCTGATACGCCATTGCCTAGCAAGAAAAAACATCCCGGCACAGCGGCATTAAAATGGGCAAAATCTTCTGAAAATGTCATAGGCTTGCGATTGGCGATAGTGTCCAGCCCCATGTTTTCCGCCACCCGCACCGCCGCCATTGTCGGGGTGGTTGCGTTGATTGTTTCAATAAACTCTGTCCGGAAACTCAACTGGCAAGTCACCCCATGCGCGGCGCAGATACCATTTGCCATTTGCGTCATCAGTTTTTCAATAGCTAATCTGTCATCCGGATTAAGGGCGCGGAAATCACCTTTCAACACGGCCTCACCGGGTAATACATTGCGCTGGCCATTGGTAATAAACTCGGTCACGGATACAACCGCCCCTGCGCCAGCCGGTAGCTTTCTGGATATGATCGTCTGAATCGATTGCACCAGCTCAGCCCCGATAGTAATAGCATCACGGCCAACATGCGGCATTGAGGCGTGTCCGCCCTGACCATTAATAGTAATTTCAAACAGGGTTTCTGACGCACAGATCATGCCATCGCAGGTTGATACTTCCCCCACTGGCGCGCCCGGCAAATTGTGAATGGCATAAATCTCATCAACCGGAAATTGTTCCAGCACGCCGTCCGCTATCATCTGTTTTGCGCCCAGCCCATGTTCTTCGTTTGGCTGAAAAATCAATATCACCGTACCATCAAAATCACGGGTTCTGGCCAGCTCCATCGCCGCCCCAAGCAGCATGGTCATATGACCATCATGGCCGCAAGCATGCATCACCCCGGATGTGCCAGATACATAATCATGGGTGCTTTTTTCGGTAATTGGCAAGGCATCCATATCTGCTCTAAGCCCGATGGCGCGATTACCTGTTCCAGCTTTGAGCACGCCGACCACACCGGCACCTTCATGGGTTTCTATGTTGAGGCTTTGCAATATTTCAATAAGCCGCTGTTTGGTGCGGTTTTCTTGAAAACCCAGTTCCGGATGACGGTGGAAATCATGGCGTATCTTAATCAGATCATGCAGATGGTTATCCATATCAATTTCCATATCAATTTCTTCATTGTCGGCAATTAATGTGACGCTTAATGTGACGCTTAATATGAAACAATGTCATATCAGTGTTTTGATAATGACATAATTGCAAATAAAAAAAACTGTTTTCATTTTTGTTATTATTTTTATCACGAAACGGCAAAACGCGCCGATTATCCCTGTCTAATTTCACTTTATGTATTATCATGACAGATATGAATGATCGCATGATGAATATGGATGTCGTGATAATTGGCGCCGGTGCCGCCGGATTATTCGCGGCCAGCATTGCGGCGGCTAGAGGCAAATCCGTTTTGCTGATTGATCACCGTCAGAAAGTAGCTGAAAAAATCCGCATATCTGGTGGCGGCCGCTGTAATTTTACCAATATCCATTCCAGCCCTGAACATTTTATTTCAAACAATCCGCATTTTGTAAAATCGGCACTGGCCGGATATACGCCAGATGATTTCATCGCTCTTGTCCGGCGTTACGGCATTGGCTTTCATGAAAAAAAGCTGGGTCAGTTATTTTGTGATGATAGCGCGCAGGATATTATTGATATGCTACTGGCCGAATGCCGCGCCGCTGAAGTTAAGCTGGATTTTGGCACCACGGTAAATGCTATTGATAAATCCGGAGATCATTTCACCATCACCACCGATAAGCATGTGATATCCACACCCGCGGTAATCATTGCCACTGGCGGGCTATCCATCCCTAAAATCGGGGCGACCGGATTTGGTTATGATATAGCCAGACAGTTTGGCATGAATATAATCGATCCGCGCCCTGCGCTTGTTCCCATGACATTCACCGACACGTTAAAAACCTTATGCGCGGAGCTATCGGGGTTATCTGTTGAGGCGGTGGTAAGGCATGACAACATCCGTTTTGCCGAAGGGTTATTATTCACGCATCGCGGGTTGACCGGGCCGTCTGTTTTGCAAATCTCATCCTATTGGCGCGAGGGGGAGGCGATCAATATTGATCTGGTACCGGATGCCAATATCGCGGACGCATTGCTCACGGCAAAACAGTCCAGCCCCAAACAGATCATTCAAACGCATCTGGCGCAATTCATGCCCAAGCGTTTAGCGGTGGAGCTATGCGGGCTTCATCAGCTGTCCGGCCGGCTGACGGATATTCCCAATAAAGCACTGGCCGCCATAGGTGCCATGATCAATCAATGGCAAATCAAACCTGCGGGAACGGAGGGCTATCGCACCGCAGAGGTCACATTGGGCGGTGTTGATACCGCGCAATTATCATCACGCGATATGCAATCCCGCCGCTGTGACGGGTTATATTTTATCGGCGAGGTCGTTGATGTCACCGGTCATCTGGGCGGCCATAATTTTCAATGGGCATGGTCATCGGCATATGCCGCCGCCAGCAATATCTAGCCAAAATGCAGGGTCTTGGTTTCCTGATAATCCTCAAGCCCGTGCATGCCACCCTCACGGCCATTGCCGGATTGCTTATAGCCGCCAAAAGGTGAGCCATAATTAAAGCCGCCACCATTGATATGCACCGCACCGGCGCGTAACTGGCCAGCGACACGTTCTGCCCGTTCCGGGTCACCGGTTTGCAGATAAGCGGCCAGTCCATATGGTGTATCATTGGCAATCCGGATAGCATCGGCTTCGTCTTCGAATGGAATGATCACCAGAACCGGGCCAAAGATTTCTTGCTGGGCAATCGCCATATCATTGCTGACATCCGCAAAAATCGTCGGCTTGACGAACCATCCTTTATCATGACCAGCAGGCCGGCCAGTGCCGCCAACCAACAGATTTGCGCCTTCATCAATGCCTTTTTGAATCATGGTCTGCACCCGGTCAAATTGAATCTTATCAAATAACGGGCCGATATGATCACCATCTTGGCTAGGATCACCCACGGTTTGCGCTTCGGCGGTGGCTTTGGCAATGTTCAGCACCGCGTCATAACATGACCGTTCCACCAGCAATCGGGTGGGCGCGTCACATGACTGGCCTGTGTTATACATACATTCCAGCACGGATGCCTCAACCCGATCCTGCAAATCACAATCGGCAAAAACCAGATTTGGGGATTTACCGCCCAGTTCCAGCGTCACGCGTTTCACCGTATCGGCGGCATCCTTGGTGACGGCAATACCGGCGCGGGTTGAACCGGTGAATGACATCATCTGAATATCCTTATGCCGTGACATGGCGGCACCAACCGTGGGGCCATCGCCCTGCACCAGATTAAACACGCCAGCCGGATAACCGGCGGCATGAACAATCTCGGCATAAATCGCGCCAGAGATTGGCGTATGTTCAGACGGTTTCAACACGCAAGTGCAACCGGTGGCTAATGCCGGAATGACTTTCAATGTCACCTGATTCATCGGCCAGTTCCACGGGGTGATTAACCCGCAAACGCCGATAGGCTCACGCAACATCACGTCCCCATTGGCCAGCGTCTCGCGGGTATCCTGTGCCATTAGCGCATCGATAAAACCTTGCAGATGGCCAATGGCGGCATCGGCCTGTGCCTCACGCGACATGGTCATGGGCGCGCCCATTTCTGCGCTAATTGCTTCTGCCAGATCATCAAAGCGGGCTTTGGTATGGGTCATCAGCGCGTGTAGCAAATCCAGCCGGTCGGCTTTGGTGGTTTTGGAAAAACTGTCAAAAGCGGCGGTAGCGGCGGCAACCGCGCGGTCAACATCCGCCGCATTACCAAGGATAATGGTGCCGATTTGCTGTTCGGTGGCCGGATTCAATACCGGAAATTCCGCCGTGCTGATCGGTGTCACCCATTCGCCGTTTACATAATGTTTTTTGATGTCCATTGCCGCACTCCTCCGTGATAAATATTAGCATGTTGTTATATATATGCTCATCTGTCAGCCTAGAGGGTGTCATATTACCATGTCAAGTTTTGGCATCATATGGCGGCTTTATAAATTTGACAGCCAAGGCATTATTTGTTTATGTCGGGCAAGCCAGTTTTATGTGTTCACTGGCTGACCTCACCAGTTCTGTTTCGAGGCAATATTTTTCGATCAGGATTGGGTTAATGACGCACATCACCACTATTTCCAGTTATGCCCACACCCAACCTGTCGATGCATTTATAACCATCACAGCCATAGGGTAATATCATGAAACTTGATTTTAAAACAAAAACGACTGAGCTTTTAAAAGGCAATCCTGATAAAAAATTCACTGCCAGAGAAATTGGTGAGTGGATATTTGATAACTATGAGGACGAATGTCGCGAACTGCAAAAGCGCTCAAAAGCTAAGAGATATCCACTCACTGATGACAAAGCTCTCAAACAGCAACTCGTTCGCAATATTTGTTCATTACGCCCGTCACTTCTTAAACAACATCCGAAAATTAAAACGACAGATGGGCGCCCTATAAAATATTACTTTACCGAGTCTTCTGATAGTGAGGAGATTAATAACGCGGAAATCAATGAAACTTCCAGAATATCAAAAGAGAATGAACCTGCCTTCAAAGAACATCACCTCTATCAACCACTATCAAACTATCTCTGGTCAGAGTTTAAAATATATCCCAAGCGTATTGACGAAAACCGTTCTAAAAATTCGCACGGCGCTGGTGGCAACAAATGGCTTCACACCGATCTCGTCGGAATGGAAGATTTAAGCCATGATTTAATGGGTCAGTGGTGTGATGAAATTAAAAACTGTGTGAAACAATACCCTAGTAAGCGGACAAATCTCTGGTCGTTTGAAGTTAAAGTAAAGATCAATCGCTCAAATGTTCGTGAATCCTTTTTTCAAGCGGTCAGCAATTCATCATGGGCAAATTTTGGATATCTGGTTGCAAGCGAAATAAATTCTAATGCCTCTAAAGAACTGCGTATTCTTTCAAGTTCGCATGGTATTGGCGTTATCCTTCTTGATGCTGAAAACCCTTTAGAAAGTCAGATTATTATTCCAGCTAGAGAACGCAATGATATTGACTGGAATACCGCTAATAGGCTAGCCGAACAAAACCCTGATTTTCGCAGATATATTGAGAATGTGAGAGCATTTTGTGAAGGTAGTGTTGAAGACATGGACAATACGTTTTGGGATATAACCGATGATGATAATTAAGTTTTAGATAATTTCCCCACCCCCATCACGCATCTTTACCGGTGGGGGGATTTAGTTTTGATAGGCCGGTGTCTATGTTGGCCGACAAGCCTTGTTGTTCAAAATACTGGCGCAGGCGTTGATTGTATCCATCCGGCGTATTCAGCGCGGTGATCAGATCATCGCTGGGCATCCCCGACAGGCTGGATGCGATCAGCCGCCGCAAAAAACGTTCTGCTTTATCGGTATCACCGCCATGTGAGCCAGCCCATTTTGCCGCACCCGAAACCATCACAGCCACCGGCGACAGAATGGCCTGCGCCGCTAAAAACGCGTTCAGCTCACCCCTATCTGCCACCGGAATAACGCTATCGGTTTGACCAAATATCTGTTCCACCGGCGCCGCATCCCCCATCACCAGAACAGGTGAGCCGCCATCAGCAATCCCCGGAAACGGGATCATGATTGTTCGCGCGTTTGCCGGTGCAATCAGCCGCCCTAGCATAGCCAGTTCCATGCCAGCCATCAGCGATATCACCACATGATCCGGCCGGAATTCCAGCGGTTTCAACGCCGCCGCCGCCGCATCATCATTAAGCGCAATGAAAACCACCCCGGTCTGATCAAGCACCGATTGATTTTCTGTCGCCGTGATATTGGCAAACGCCGCCGCCAATGCCGCCGACCGCGCCGCCCCCCGTCTGGATATGACAACCGGATGCCCCGCCCGTGCCAGCCCCGTTGCCACTGCGCTACCGATGCTGCCAATACCGATTATTCCGGTTTTCATCATGCTTGCTGTCATGTGTTTGTCCTCATGCTAGGGGGTTTTGCATCTGGCCGGATCAGATACTATCAGCAAAAACCAATGCCTTGACCTGCCGGAAACTGCCTGTTTGGAGCAGTTGATCCAGTACCGGCGCCGGTGCCGGTGCATCCAGATAAAGCAAGCCAATTGCCTCACCGCCGGCGGCTTCACGGCCAAGCGTAAAGTTGGCGATATTAACCCCGCCCGCCCCCAGCGTTTCACCTAGCAAACCGATAATCCCCGGCACATCTTCGTTTGCGGTATAAAGCATATGGCGGCCAATTTCGGCATCAATATTGATCCCCTTGATTTGAATAAAGCGCGGCTTGCCATCGCTAAACACCGTTCCTGCCACTGACCGTTCCATGCGTTCGGTGATAATAGTCACCTTGATATAACCTTCAAAAGCACCGGATTTATCCTGCGTGGTGGTGCTGATCTGAATACCGCGCGCCGCCGCAATCACCGGTGCCGATACCATATTCACATCCGGATTAGCTGAAGCCAGCACACCGGCAACCAGCGCGGAATTAAGCGCAGGCAAGTTCATTTCCGCCACCGAACCATCATACAGAATACGGATGCTTTTAATCGGATCATCAGACATCTGGCCGCCAAAACCACCCAGATGCCCAGCTAATTTCAACCAAGGCGCCATGACTTTTGCTTCTTCTGCTGTCACGGACGGCATGTTGATGGCGTTGGTCACGGCACCGGTCAGCAGATAATTTGACATCTGTTCGGCAACCTGAAGCGCGACTTTTTCCTGTGCTTCCACCGTTGCCGCCCCCAGATGCGGCGTGCAAACCACATTCGGCAAATGGAACAACGGATTATCAATCGCCGGTTCATCCGCAAAAACATCAAAACCAGCACCGGCAATATGACCGGATATGATCAGATCGGCCAGCGCCTTTTCATCCACCAGCCCGCCTCTGGCACAATTGATAATGCGCACGCCCGGCTTTGTTCTGGATAGATTTTCACGGCTGAGAATATTAGTAGTCTGATCGGTTAGCGGCACATGCAAGGTGATAAAATCTGCTCTGGATAACAACGCATCCAGTTCAACCTTTTCCACTCCCATGGTCTTGGCCTTATCCTCGGTGAGGAACGGGTCATAGGCAATCACCCGCATGTTCAACCCCTTGCCGCGTTGACAGACAATACCGCCAATATTTCCGGCACCAATCACGCCTAGCGTTTTGTCCGACAGCTCAACCCCCATAAACCGCGACTTTTCCCACTTGCCGGATTGCGTTGATGCATTGGCTTCGGGGATTTGCCGCGCCACCGCAAACATCATGGCAATGGCATGTTCGGCGGTTGTGATCATATTGCCAAACGGCGTATTCATGACAATGATCCCCTGCCGTGATGCGGCCGCCCGATCAATATTATCAACGCCAATTCCGGCACGGCCAATAACCTTTAACCGGCTGGTTGCGGCCAGCAGTTTTTCCGTTACTTTGGTCGCCGACCGGATAGCCAGCCCGTCATAACCGGCAATCATATCACGCAGTTTATCTTTATCCTTGCCTAGATCAGGCAGGTAATCCACGTCAATGCCGCGATCCTTGAAAATGGAAATTGCTTTTTCAGACAGCTTATCTGAAATGAGAACTTTTGGTGCCATCATGGCCTCCTGTAAATATCGTATATAATGGTAATGATCCGTATCGGGGATAATCTCTGGCTTTAGGACAAAGCGTTTCGTTCCACCGCATATGCCCATTCCAGCCATGGCAACATGGCGGCAAGATCAGATGTTTCCACCGTTGCCCCGCACCAGATTCGTAATCCGGCAGGTGCCGCCCGATAAGACCCGATGTCATAAGCCGCGCCCGCATCCGCGAGCCGTCGTGTTACCGCTTTGGCAAAATCAGCATTCCCCGCCACCGCCGGATCACTGAACACCAGACAGACTGACGTGGTCGACCATGTGGCCGGATCAATGGCCAGATTGGAAAGCCAGTTTTTTGATTCAACATAATCCCAGACCAGTTGCGCGTTGTTATTACTGCGCGCAATCAGCCCATCAAGACCGCCAACCGAACGCGCCCATTTAAGCGCCAGCAGATAATCCTCAACCGCCAGCATGGATGGCGTATTAATGGTTTCGCCCTTGAAAATGCCTTCTATTAATTTGCCATTTTTGGTCAGCTGGAAAATCTTGGGAATGGGCCATGACGGGGTATAGCTTTCCAGTCTTTTGCAAGCGCGTGGCGATAACACAATCATGCCATGCCCGCCCTCACTGCCCAATACTTTTTGCCAGCTGAACGTGGTGACATCCAGACTTTCCCACGGTAACCGCATGGCAAAACTGGCTGATGTGGCATCACATATGGTCAAACCCGCCCGATCAGCCGGAAACACGGTCTGTTCAGGAATCCGGACACCAGATGTTGTTCCGTTCCATGTAAAAACAATATCATGATCATAATCCAGCTTGGTCATATCAACAATGTCACCATAAGGCGCGGTGGCAATATGCGCATCAAGCCGGAGTTGTTCAGACGCATCCTTGACCCATGTCTGGCCAAAACTTTCCCATGCCACCATCGTGACCGGCCGCGCCCCAAGCAACGACCACATGGCCATTTCAACAGCACCGGTATCTGATGCTGGAACAATACCAATGCGATAATCTGCCGGTATGTTCAGCAACGCTCTGGTTTCTGTGATAGCGGTATGTAGTTTGGCTTTCCCACCAGCATCCCGATGCGAACGCCCTAACCAGGCGTCTTCAAGTTGTGATACGGAATATTGCGGAAATTTGGCGCAAGGGCCAGACGAAAAACGCGGGTTATCCGGCCGCGTTGCCGGTTTTACTGCTTCCATTATCCTATCCTTCCAGATAAATGCCTCTCGTTGGGGAGAGGTAGCCCACCGAGAGTTATATAGATATTTAGTGTCTTCCGCAAGTGCCGCATTGGCGGTATATCATTGATCAAAGTTTAAAATATATTGAGATCAATCATGATTACCGCGATCCTTACTTCTGCGCCTGACGCAACATTACCCCGCCAGCGGCTAGATCAGCTGTGTCTGGACTGGGCGGTTGATGGCATTACATGGCTAGCCGGAAACGAAGCCGTGATGCTCCATCTTTCCCATATGCCGGATGATCATGACCGCCGCTGGGCCGAATGGCAGACAGAACAGGTTGATCTTAATTTTGTGCAGACAGCACCCACCCCTAAACGGATACTGATTGCTGATATGGATGGCACCATGATCGGGCAGGAATGTCTGGATGAGCTGGCAGAAATGGCCGGCGTTGGCGACCATGTGCGCCAAGTCACTGCCAGAGCCATGAATGGGGAGCTTGATTTTGATGATGCCTTGCGCGAACGGGTGCTGTTATTAAAAAATCAACCGGCTACACTGATTGATCGCGTATTAAAAGAACGTATCTCATTTATGTCCGGTGCCGCTATTCTGCTTGCAACCATGCGCAAACATGGCGCTTATGCCGCGCTTGTTTCAGGTGGATTTACGCCATTTACCCAATATGTGTCTGGCCAGTTGGGGTTTGATGAACATCACGGCAATAGGCTGATTATTGCTGATGATACGCTGACCGGTGATGTGGCAAATCCGATCAATGGGAAGGAAAGCAAGCGGCAAATCTGTCTTGATCTATCCGCCCGATTGCATATTCCGCTATCAGATATTCTGGCTGTTGGTGATGGTGCTAATGATCTGGCCATGCTTGATACAGCCGGCATGGGCGTAGCTTTCCGCGCCAAGCCTGTTGTTGCGGCGGCATCCCGATGGCGGATCAATCACGGTGATCTGACCGCATTGTTATATCTGCAAGGGTATCAGAAAGATGATTTTATTTTTCCATAGATGCACGCATCTATATAAAACCATCTTTCATTTTATAGGAAACCGTTTAACCAGAACCTAACGGTTGATCATGCGCCAGACGGTTGGAAAGATAATCATGGCCAGAACCAGTTTCAGCAAATCACCAATGATGAACACACCAAAACCAGCCGTCACAACAACCCCGAATGATGCCGGTGCCATCATGACATTCAACCA
>JABIWM010000089.1 GCA_018701255.1 Alphaproteobacteria bacterium
TGGTTGAATGTCATGATGGCACCGGCATCATTCGGGGTTGTTGTGACGGCTGGTTTTGGTGTGTTCATCATTGGTGATTTGCTGAAACTGGTTCTGGCCATGATTATCTTTCCAACCGTCTGGCGCATGATCAACCGTTAGATACGGAATACATATTCATATTCAGCGAATGATATGACCATATTACTAACCGCAGATGATCCACCGGCCGCCGAATATATGCCGCCGACGACATGTCCGGAATGTCTGATCATCTGTGAACATGCTGGTCTGGCTATGCCGCGCGCATTGGGGCGGCTTGGGCTGGACCCGCATCTTGATCTGGCCGAACAGCATATTGCATGGGATATCGGGGCAAAGGCGGTGGCGTCCGGGCTTGCCCGAACACTTGGTGCCGGTTTTATCTGGCAAAATTATAGCCGTCTGTTAATTGACTGTAATCGGGTTCCCCACTCACCGCAATCAATCAGACAGGATAGTGATCACATCCCGATTCCCGGCAATCATGATCTGACTATGGCTGAAAAAACCGCCCGCGTGGATGAGATTTTTATGCCATATGATAATCTCTGCCGCCGCGAAATGGCGCGGGATAATATCAAATTAACCATATCAATGCATAGCTTTACGCCGCAAATGGACGGCGTAGCACGCCCATGGAATATGAGCTTTCTTTATCGCGAAGGGGCGCAATACGCGCATCAGATGGCGGCTATCATATCTTCATCAGAACCTGATCTGCATATTGGTTTCAACGTACCGTATCAGGTCAACGAAGATACCGACTGGTTTGTCATGCAACATGCAGAACCAAAGGGCATCGCCCATCTGCTTATTGAGCTGCGAAATGATCAGTTGCGCCAGCAAGCGGATATCGACATCTGGGTTAACAGACTAGCCAAAGCCACAATAACCATGCTGGATCAGATATGATATCCGGTAATATAATCATAATATAATCATAATATAATCATCTGGGTGCGATTTCATATCACACCCTATTGCCCGATATATGTTTTTGCTTGTAAAATTATCATATTATGCCAACACTTTATTTACAGTGGATGCGGTAATGCTAATCCGGCTTTGCGAGGGGCTTCATGTCAACAATTTCACATATTCTCGGTCATTTTTTTCGTCCAACAAACTGGTTTTTGTCATCCAGTACCCGTTCGGATAGTGACATACGCGTATTGTCATCTGATCTGTTGTCGGCCAAAGGTGAAGTGTCTGGTGCTACCATTGCCCGCCAGATACTCAATCAGTATCGGGAGCTGGAAGACGAAGGCAAGTTATCATATTTTCAATTTATTCTGGCTGAAATGGATTTTGATAGCGCCGGAGTAAAATCCGCTTTATCGAATTATACCACGCATCATAATGCCAAAAGCTATGGGCAATTTATTGCCGCCGCGCAACCGCAGTGGCGACAATTTTTCCGCCGCCTCAACGAAGCACCAGATGCGACTTTTGATCTGGTAAATATGCGGGCAGATTTGTTGCGTCTGATGCGAGCACATAGCGAGCTTGAGGTGATTGACATTGATTTGCGTGACCTGTTTTTAAGCTGGTTCAATCGGGGGTTTCTGGTTTTGCGGCCGATTAGCTGGTCTAGTCCGGCAAGTATTCTGGAAAAAATCATTACCTATGAAGCGGTGCATGAAATTAGCAGTTGGGATGATTTGCGCCGCCGCTTGCAACCATCTGACCGCTGTTGCTTTGCTTTTTTTCATCCGGCCATGCCTGATGAGCCGCTGATTTTTGTTGAGGTTGCGCTAACTGATAACCTGCCCGCATCGGTGCAGACAATTCTAGCCCAAGACGGGGAAGTCACGTCAGGCGAAGATATGGATTATGCAGTATTTTATTCCATTTCCAATTGCCAGAAAGGGCTAGCCGGAATCTCTTTCGGCAATGCGCTCATCAAAACCGTAGTGGAAGAATTGAAACAGCAATATCCGAGCATAAAACATTATCTGACATTATCGCCATTACCCGGATTTGCCAAATGGCTGGCGTCTTTGCCAGCGCAAGATCATGATGGCGTGAAGCAGGATATTCTGACGCTGGCGACTAATCATGAACAGATAAGAAAGCCGCTGGCCGCCGCGTATCTGAGTCAGGCTAAGCGGGAAAATGGTATGCCGGTTGATCCGGTGGCGCGGTTTCATCTGGGCAATGGTGCGCGGATTCATCAACTGCATATTGATGCAGATACGTCAGATCGCGGCATGAAACAATCGCTGGGGGTGATGGTGAATTATCTATATCAACCGGATGAGCTGATTGAAAACCACGAAAATTTTGTCAATGCAGGAACAATAAAAGCAGATAAAGCTGTTAAAGACTACGCGCAGAAAGCCAAAACATATTTGCCAACTGTTTGACACGGCCATATCAATAACAGGATAAGCAGGCTTGGATAATAACATAATAATGGTTGTGCTAACCGCCGCGTTTTTACATGCGTGGTGGAATTTCCTTGTTCGCAGTAACACGGATAAAGTGTTGGCCATGATCGCCATGACAATGGGTCATGCGCCATTGGCGATACTGAGTATTTCATATTTCGGATTGCCGGGGATGGAAACTCTGCCATTCTTGATTGCGAGTGCGGTTTTGCATGTTGGCTATCAGGTGTTTCTGATGAATGCTTACCGGTTTGGTGAGCTGTCAAACATCTATCCCATAGCCAGAGGATTATCGCCTCTGCTTTTATCTATTATCACGCTTATCATTGGTCAGGATGTGCTGACGACTGGCCAGATGGTTGGCATTATGACCATTTCCCTGTCCATGATCTATATGGGGTTTCTGCAATTCCGGTTTAATCAGGATGGCCCCAAAGGGCTTATTCTGGCCTGTATCACCGGTATATTTATTGCCAGCTATTCGATGGTGGATGCATTGGGGGCACGGCTGACCGGTGATGCCATGGTGTTTTATAGCAGCTCGACTATTTTGAACGTGACGCTGATGGGAATATACAGCATGACGTTTCACCGTGATGTGGTTAAATCGCTGATCAGTAATGGGAAAAAGCCATTTTTTGTTGGCGGCACGGCATCTTATCTGGCGTATGTCATGGTGTTATGGGCGTGTTTGCAGGCACCGGTGGCTATTGTTTCCTCGTTGCGTGAAACATCTGTTATTTTTGCCATGTTTCTGGGCGTGTTCCTGTTGGGCGAACGCATTAGCCGGACAAAGATTATTGTTACATTCGTCATGATCACCGGCGTTATTATCACGCGGCTATTCTAGTCCGGAATAGGTTAACCTGTTATCGCGGTGCTTTTGCCGCGCTTTCCCGTTTGTCTGAAA